>QQUB01000249.1 GCA_008501835.1 Bacteroidota bacterium | reverse complement strand
GAAAGGACCGTGAAGACTAAAACCAGATTTAATAATTTATTCATTGTTTTGTTTTTTCCACATTCATTTATGCACAATGGATATACTCTGCAACCACCTTTTCCATAGCCTCCTTATTATTGGTCAACTTTTCCTGCAGTTTTTTGTCCTCAAAGCCTTTTAACTGCCTGATAAACCGATCAATAGTTCCTTTTGGGAAAATGTTATTTTCTTCAAATGCTTTCCGGTGCTTTTCCAATGATTCAGCAGAATCCCAGCAAGACTGTGGCAGGTGTTCCAGGCTTTCAAGCAAGGCTTTATGATCATCATCAAAAATGTTCCCGCTTACATATAGCTCTTCCGCCTTTTCCAGGCTATTATCCTCCAGAATACCTCTCTTGGCAGCAATGATCATCCCGGCGAGTAAATGGTAGAGATCAGCAGATCCGTCAGGTGCGCGAAATTCAACCGTTTGCTTACCCGGAACATATGGGATATCCCCTGTTTGTTGAGGGTTTGCATCCTTGATCATATTGGTCTCAGCTACCCACCCAAGAGGTACTCTGACCAGGACCGACCGATTGGTATCTCCCCAACAAACCATGGTTGGAGCTTCCTGATTGGGCACCAGCCTTAGATAAGAAGTTGGGATAGTATTTCCGAAAGCTGTGAGCGGGGAAGCCAGTTCCAGCAATCCTGCGATCATTTTTTTAGCAACGGCACTCAATTGATAATTATCGATCATGCAATTTTCACCGTCCTTTTCAAGCATCATATGGATATGCAATCCGCTTCCTGCCTTGCCTACGGTGATTTTTGGAGCAAAACTCACCTGGACATTATGTTTTTGCCCGACCATACGCAGTATCCATTTGGCGATGATCAGTTGATCAACTGCATCTTCCGCTTCCACCGGCATGAATTCGATCTCATGTTGTTCGAAATCCAGGGTTTCGGTAGAAAAATCTCCAACTTCCGAATGGCCGTATTTGATCTTTCCTCCTGCCCGTGCGATGAGGCGCATAGCTTCAATCCTCAACGATTCCCAATTGGAAAATGGTGCCGAACTGTGGTACCCTTTTTGGTTCCTCGCCGGATACAGATCATTGCCTACACTGGATACGTAATATTCCAGTTCGCCCATAGCTTTGAAAGTATAACCGGTTGATCGCTTAAAATCTTCATGGGCCTTTTTGAGAATATATTCCGGTGCAGATTCGAGCGGATTACCCTCCTGGGTATAGAAGGAGCATAAAATGTTAAGTGTAGGAATTTCTGAAAAGGGATCCAGAAAGGCAGTTTTATATCTGGGAATGACATATAAATCACTCCCCCCGGCATCAATAAAAGAAAAAAGACTGGACCCATCCACCCGTTCTCCCGTTGAAAGAATGGCATCCAGATACTCTTTACTGGTGATGACAAAATTGAGGGTTTTTAATTTCCCGTCCTCCCCGACATACCTGAAATTCAACAGCTCAATGCCGTTTTCATCAATAAACTTAATGATGTCATGTTTGGTAAATTCAGCCGCCGGCTTCTTTAGGAATTGCACAAGGGGGTTCGGGTTCAGCAATACTTCTCTTTCCTGCATAAAGCTAAACTTTTGGTATTATTTTAGTAAAGGCTAATAGTCCTCAAACCTAAGAAAAAGGTAGGACAAATACGAGGAGGAACCGCAGAATTTCCAACAGCAAAATATCGAATGTAGAAGTATTCAAATCTTTCTACATTGGATACCTGCCTACCGTCGTCAGCATGCGAGGTTGGAAATTTTGCGGTTCTGCGGTTCGGTGTGGGTAACTTTTTCATCCTTCCCAACCCAAACGTTTCAAATTATAAGGGTCTGGCTTTCCTTTCTATTCCTTGACAACACGAATTACTTTTCTAAAATCCGCATCTCCAAAAACCAGGAAGTATACTCCTACCGGATGGTTCAAAACTGAAAATTCTCCTGTAAGAATATCATTATACCTGACCAAATGGTTATGTTGAACAATGCGTCCAAGAGCATCCCTTATTGTGAAATTCAATCGTTCTTTCCCATCCAGCCCTTCCAGCTCAACTCTGAAAACTCCATCGGTTGGATTAGGAAACAGCTTTATTAACTGACCTGCTTCAAGCTGGTCTGTGGAGACCGTCACATCAATCACCACATTTTCAATGACAACCTCGCAATTGTCGGAATCCTGAACCACCACCTGGTAAACCCCTGGTAATAAGTTTGAGAATAACGGATTACCCTGGAAGTTTTCCCCACCATCAATACTGAATTCCAAATCATCTCCACCGTTCTGAACGGTTACCATAATTACGCCATCATTATTTTCAGCTCCAGTTGCATCCGTCGTACTTACGGTTGCTTCAAGAGTACAAACAAAAGTCGCGCAAAAATCATGAGATTCCTGAAAACCAAAATTAACGTCCATCAAAGCAGCAAGCACATGGCCGTCAGCATCCAGGATCTCGAAATCACCGAACGGTGAACCAACGCCGTCTCCTGCTGAATCAAAAATCGTAAAGGTGTAACATTCTTCAGGGTCCAGGCACCATTCCTCCGCATAAATAATCAACCCCTGATCATAATCACCGCCGGAATAGATCAAATTCCCCTGGCTGTCCGTCAATTCCCAGCTCACCTCATCAGGGTCGTTATCTGTTCGTATTTCAAAAAAGATGGGTACTCCCCCGGCATAAGCATTCACCGTTCTTGAAAAAGCATCATTGGCCGGATTTTGATCCTCCTCTCCATTTGGGTTAACGGTATATACATTGAGGTCATTTTGCCCATTAATAAGGCCTCCTACCTGGACCTGAATGTTTTCCCATTGGTCAAAAATGACACTTCCGGTCCAGTTGATTTCTTCAATGATCTCCCCATTAAGCTCCAAAATAATATCGACATTGGTCAATGTATCCACACCGTAATTAAAAAGTCGCAAGGTTAGATTTGAAGTATCTGAACATGCTACCCCGTCAGCTCCGAGAATATCCCCGATCCCAGCATCAAACCTGGGTAATTTTTCCACCGTCATTCGGAGTGTATCGTTAAATGATGCCTGATCATTTTCGAGGATGGAAAAAAGTTTCAAATCATAAGGTCTGATTTCGTCCAGGTCGGCTACCTGGGCAAAAGTATGGACATAAATACTGTCCGGAAGCAATTCATAGGTAATATCTTCTGTCACAGCAGTCTCATCATCAATTTGATACCCTAGCTGAAAAACATCTACGGTATCAAGACCATAGTTTTTAACTTCCACCGAAACCAATTCTGTGGCTGTCAGATTTTCCGAAGTTTGAGGCGAAAATAATGCAGAGATGCCAATATCGAGGGTGTCCCGCTGTATTTCGAAGGCTACAATTCTGGTACCCCAACTGCTATTTCTCATGTATTCTCCGGTAAACCAAAAGGTTCTGTCACTAACAGGATCAACTGACATTGACGCATAATCCCCAAAACGATCTGACTGGGAAATACTGGATCCGGTAGCAAACTCAAATTCCTCTACGGTCATTTCTCCAAGAGGATCGGAAGCCCTGCGTCCGGTAAATCGTAGGGAAGGATAGGTATCTTCTCCCGAAACGGAATAAGCAATCCCGATATTACCACTACCATCCATGGCAATGGCACCTAGAAAGCGATGTTCATCCTCATTAGGAGCAATGGTTCCTTCCTGGTGAACCGTCCAGCTTTCCCCGGGTAGTCGTCTTAACTCCACCCATCTTATTCCACTCAAATTATTGCCTGGGTCGGCATCCGTAATAAAGTTTAGCACAATAGATTCGTGGGTTCCAAAATTACGGTAAGGCATGCGGTGCATCAAAACCCTTGGAATGCCATCAATTCCACCACCTGAGGGCTGTGGGATACAGGCAAAACCTCCTGTTGTGGCCGAACAAGGGTAACTGTCAAAGGAAGCCGTAGGTACGGTAACCGGACCATCTGCCCCGGAGTTATTGGGATTTTCCCAATCAATATTAAACGACCAAATCTCTATAGCATCCTGGCTGACACCCGACCAGGCATCATCTACAATTCGCAACGCCATTGGCTGCGTTCCTGGCGGAGGAGGAGTATCTCCTTCCCAATCTACCGGAGTTGGCACATAAAAACCAGGACCTGATCCATTAGGAATGGTAATTCTTTGCATATCTACCTCCTCTTCACCATTGAGCATTGCTTCCCGGTCAATGAAGTAAACAGGTGTTGAGAAAAACTCATTAGTAGTGAGGTAATAACTATTGTTCCAAATACCGTATTTAGGGTAATCAGGGAAATTTGGTGTAGCAAACTCATAACCATTCCAGCTACCCAATGGATCTCCGGTTTCAGAGACGGCCACTAATAATCTGTTGGGTCCAAAAGGGCTTCCAAACTCCGTCAACAACCAACGATCCACTTCCTGATCGTATAAAATAATGGGGTCACCTGCCCCGGAAATACCAAATTCCTGCCAAAGCGTATTTACTGAAGTTGGATCGTTTACTTCATTACCGTTCTTGTCAAAAACCTGTAAATAAGTGGCGTTGATCATTTGTACATAATAGTCCGTACCAATATCCCCGCATGGATCCGGGGGCACCACCCCACCACTATCTGAAAAATTCATTCCGTCAACAGAAAAAAGAGGGGATACCTGTATTCCGGTTTGATTTTTTGCCGGGTCATATTGTCTGACCGGGTCTTTTCCCTGGGGAAGTGCATCAGGGTTTGATTCGAACGCTCCTTCCCGGCCCATGAAGTTGGGTACAATATGCGGCTTGTTTTTTTTGCCGGCTTTAAGCTTTTTATATGGGATGGCAGCAGCTGGTTTAAGGTCACGCAATGGAGCTGATTTACCTAAAAACCTGGCTTTAGTGACCTGTACCTTGGAATTTACGGCCTGATCCTGAGCATATGCCAGATTTCCCCAGACCATAAATATTGCGAGTGTAAAGATGTAGATTATTGACTTTTTCATACTGATCATTTCAATTGTGGTGTTTCTTATTCGAAGGCCACAATAATACGACAACGATCAGGTACTTTTTAATAAAGTGCTCTTAATTGTCGGGGATCTTTCACAGGAAGCCGGCCGGACATAGACAGAATAAGTAAAGCCGATAACCCTGACTGGTGTTATCGGCTTTCTTTACATCCCCTTTCAATATTTTAAAAAACCGCCGGGAAACTAAAAAATCGAATGTCAGTACCCGGCGGTTGTGTTATGCTTTGATTTAATACCTAATTTCTTTTGAGTTGATATTTAACTCCTGAATTCAGTTACAAAGTTAACCCAGCACAGGGTACATAAGGGTACCAACATGGGTACATGAGCGTACCATTTCCGGTAAAAACCGGCATAATTGGGTGAATAACCTGATTTTTTCAGTATTCCCTGGTTTTTTATACAGACAAAGGTAAATGGCTTTCCATTTAAATAAAAGCGTATAAATACTATTTCAGAAACAAGTATTTATACCTGAAAACTGTAGTTTACTGACGAATTTGGTCATACATATCTTTAGTTTTCCTCGAGGGATTTACCTCTAGTTCTTTTCGTAAAACAGACCGGCACTTTTGGTATTGTTTAACAGCCTTGTCCCTCATACCTAGTTTTTCATAACTGAACATTAGTAATCGATGAGCTTCTTCGAGGCAATCATCTTTCTCCAGCATTTTTTGACAAAGCTGGATGGTTTGGGTAAATCGTTGTTTTTCTACAGAAAGCTGACTAAGTTTACTCAGAATCGCCAGATACGTTTCAATGAGGTTTTCACGAATAGGATCAGTCCATTCTTCAAACAACATATCATCCAGAAAATCCCCCTTATAAAGGGCAATTGCCCGATGATAAAATGCCTGCACCTTGTCTACGCCTTCAGCATGTTCAATATTCTGGCCACGCAACCATAACTTCCTGAAGTTACGGACATCAGACTCAATTCTCAGCATAGAACTAAAATAGTATTGGTCATCCTTAAAAAGAATGTACTCCTTACTATTATCGACTTCCTGAATCCCCTTTCTGATTTGATAAAGAGTAACATTCAGACAATGCCGGGCGCTGTCCGGGGTAGAATATGGCCAAAAGCGATCTAACAGTACCTCCTTTCTAATTGGCCGGCTGTGATGATAAATAAGATAAGACAAAATACTCCTGGCTTTTTTTCCCAATCGCTTTGTCATATGTTCTCCATTGATACGGATGGAAAAATTGCCAAAAAAGCTGGCATCCAGGTCCGGAACAGCAGGGGCTTCGATTTGCGGTTTAGCTTCGATCGTCGCCAGAGAAAAAGCATGGATCTTTCGTCGAACGAAGGGCCGCTCTGAGGTGTGGAATTCCTTAAAAATCCGGTATTTGAGTTTCCTAAAAAACCGTGTGACCATTAACATCCAATTGGGAACCTGATCTTCATCATGCCATTCACCTTCCAAAGCATCAGCAACACTGTTCAGTCTATAGATTAAATCATCTGGATTGGAAGGCCACGTGAGTACATCGGTAGCACCATGTCTGAAGGCTGTGATAATGGATTGGTGTGAGGTGTTTTCATAAACGATCAAAACAGGAACCGTTGGATAGTCCTGTCTTATTTGGATAAGCTTGTAGATTCCATGGTTTCCTTTTTTGATTTGGGAAATGACAATTATCGAGCATTTTAGGGACTCCTTTGAAAAAAGGACTTCATCCTCATAAGATAATCTTACGAGTTCAAAATAGGATCCCAGAACCCTACTGATCTCAGATTGCATATTGCTGGTATCCTCCAACAACAATACCGTGGGGTTAAACATAATATTTCGGTTTTCGGTGGTTTTCTTACAAGGTTTTTTTTAATAGCATACAACGATACAGACAATGAAAAAAACTTTCCATTTAATAATTTTTGCCCTTGCAGGAGTAAGTACTCCTTCCTGTTTTCTCATAGAGTACTTAAATAATTCTATTAATTGCGTAAAACCCTCCGGGATTATAATACCAACAGATGTTGCTGGGTATGGATTAGTAGACTTGTTTGATTGGGGGGACGAACAATATTCAGAACAGCAACCTCCCTGGGAGGGGATTTTATCAACAATCGTTCTTCAACAGAAACACCTGTTGATCGATGTTCAATAATTCTGAAAAAAATTAATCACCTCTTTTTGTTAAACCGTTCTTGCAGAGTAGACTGCCTATAAAAATACACCTTTTTTTATTCAATATCAATTGTAACAAAGGAGATTCGTGAAATTATTCTATCCAAGATGTATCAATCAGCAACCTTTCAGGATAATAGGAAAACCTTATCTCCATACAACTTTGTTTGACCTTTGGCTAACGGCTGAAAATATACCCGAACCTTATAAAGGTCCCTTTCCAGAAAATCAGGAACGATAGGAATACTTAATTTACCTTGTTCCACAGCCAGGAAATCAGTGACTTCCCCGATAAACAATTGCTTAAAGCTGCGTAGGGATTTCACAAAAACCCTTGCACTATAAGGAATCGCGTTGTCATCACTTGTTCTTAGAACAGGAATTTTAAAAGCTACCGCGGAGAAGTCTGCTTTTTTGATACTTTTGATTGTAGATTGACCATCCTTAGTGACAAACTTAATTCCTGAGATTCCATTTCCAGGTTCGGGCTCCTGTCCCCCGGATTTGCCTTGAACCTGCATCTCCAAATTTTCTATTTCAAAACCCTGTCCTTCACTTTCTTCCAGTATGACTTCAGGGATTTGTGATTGGATGAACTCTTTGATTTTAATTTCATTAAAATTCTTGAAATTCTCCGTCGCTTCAGATAAATCATTTTTGATTACCCAAACGCCTGAGTCAGGATAATGGGTAATACTGAATTTATCCCGGGGTGGCCGTTGGCCTCCATTAGTAGGAGCCCTTGACTCAACCATTTCTTTTTTTACTTTCTTTGTTGGTTCTTTTTTGATGGCCGTCTTTGGAGTTACCTCAACAACCGGAACGTTTTCATCGATTTTACGCAGGATCCCGATAAAATTATTCATTTCAGATTTTTTGGCATAAAACCTGCTCCGGGCAATCTCCTGGTTATTTCCGCCCTTGATGATAAAAAAGTGGCCGTCTTCCGGGCTTTCCTTTTTTGCCAAATGTTTGGGAACCGCCACATTTTTGATTACTGATTTAATGGCATTATCCCTGCTTTTTTTACTCCGGTAACTTTGGCTATAAACCATAGCGTTTCCATCCTCATCATTG
>QQUB01000440.1 GCA_008501835.1 Bacteroidota bacterium | reverse complement strand
GCTTCTTTGCGGCTCTCGGCGGTATAGCATTATCGTTTTGCTTCAAGAAAACATTTGATTAAAAGTAGTTCTGTCTACATACTTATGTAATACTAGCTGTTTTTGCATCCTTCAGCCAAAAAAGGAATCAATAAAACTAAAAAGCATGAACACTCTCGACAAAATCAACCTTTCCCAACTCAAACGATGTGACCAGCAATGGGAAAATATGACTCCGGTGGAAAAAGGCAGGATCTGTGGAAAGTGCGAAAAGATCATCATTGATTTCAGGAACTTCTCCCCTCTTGAAATTGCACAAACACACACCTACAGCCCAGAACCTGTTTGTGGACTTTATACCAGGGAACAATTGGCCAAGCCCAAAATATTTACTGTCAGACCCAAAAAGAAATGGCAAACACTTTATTTGGGGCTCCTGGGTCTATTCTATGTAAATCAACTCCCCGGCCAGGAAGTAACCGACACCACAAATATCATTCAAACCCAACCCGATTACAGAGCTGCACCTGACACCATTCCTCAACCGGCACCCGAATCGGTTACCCCAACACGTGATTCCATTATTGTCTCCGGAAAATTAACCGGTTATGAAAGCGAACCTATTATTTACGGTTCAGTTTTAGTCAAAGGTACCCAAACGGGAGTTTCTACTGATTTTGATGGAAATTACAGTATTGATCTAACCGAATTCTTTAGGGATACCACAGAGCTCACCCTTGTATTTTCCTATATTGGTTACCAGAAAACTGAATTAATCCTCAGTAAAAATGCTTTAATCAATCCCATCAACCGGGAGTTAACCACTACTTCCATGGTCGCAGCAGAAATCATTGAATTTGGCATTGTAATAAAACCTCCTCTGCACAAGAGGATCTGGAATGGGATCAAAAATCTGTTTTCGGGAAAGGATTAAAATGACAAGAGCCCTGTTACTGGATAGCAACAGGGCTCTTGAATGAAGCAATTATTTCTTAAGCGTCAAATGAAGATCCACAACCACAGGTCGATTTAGCATTTGGGTTGTTAAAGGAAAACCCTCTGTTATTTATACCTTCCACCCAGTCAATCTCCATCCCCATCAGATACAGTCCATGGGCTTTTTGCATATAAACCTGAAGGCCGCCAATTTCAAAAGTTTCATCGCCTTCCTGCAGGGCATCAAATCCCAGAATATAGGAGAACCCTGAGCAACCTCCTCCCTTAACGCCAACTCTCAATCCATGTCCCTCTGGTATTTCCTGATCAACAAAGATTCTTTTTAGTTGACTAATAGCTGTTTCAGTAATTGTCAAGGGTGCTGTCGTGGTATTATTTTGTGTGTTCATGCTTGTTGTTTTTTCTCAAACTCGATTTTCAAAAGTCAAAAACTGATCGAAATTAGGAATATTCAGTGGTAATTAGAAAATCTGATCTACATTTTTTAAACCAATAATTCAAAAGATAGTTTCGGTTCCCTTAAATATTTTAACAACAAAGCCTAAATTTACACCTTCAACAATAATCAAATATGGAAACCTTTTTAGAAATAATAAAAGTGACTGTTCCGGCACTGATCGTATTCCTTACGGTGTACTATCTGCTCAAAAAATTCATTGAAGGCCAGGAAAGGATGAAAATGCTGGAAATCAGGGAAAGTCAGCAGCAGGTCTCGACTCCAATGCGATTGCAAGCCTATGAAAGACTTTCTCTTTTCTGCGAACGCATCAGCATACCTAATCTTGTTCTCAGGTTGAACAAACAGGGATTAACTGCCGCTGAATTCCAAATTTCCTTATTGCTGGCCATTCAACAGGAATACGAACACAACATCACACAGCAGGTATATGTTTCTGAAAAACTCTGGGACATCATCAAAATGGCCAAAGACGATGCTGTCAATTTCACCAGTCTTGTGGCAGAATCGGTTGACCCAAAAGCTGATGCCACAGTTTTGGCACAGGAATTAATAAATTACCTCGATAAAAGACCTATGAGCGGCCCTGATCAGGCGCTTTTGGCCCTTAAAAAAGAAGCTTCCCTGATTTTTTAGGGAATTTTAAAGGTTCAAGGATTATGATTTAAAGGCGAGCACCTTCCTTTTTACCTTTTTTCATTTAATCATTATTTTATTGCAAATGAGAGCCATTATCATTGACGACAATCCCCAGGCCATCATCAGTCTTCAACAGGACCTGGCTGATTATTGCCCCGAAGTAGAGGTAATTGGAACAGCTGAAGGTGTCGTCAGTGGGGTGAAGCTTTTGAAACAACAGCATCCGGATGTTTTATTTCTGGACATTCAGCTCCAGGACGGAAGTGGGTTTGATGTACTGGAAATACTTCCGGAGATCACATTTGGTGTAATCTTCACCACTTCCTCAGATGCTTTTGCCATAAAAGCTTTCCGCCTTGCAGCTATAGATTATCTATTAAAACCCATCGACCCCGAACAACTCCAGGAAGCTGTACAGCGGGCATCTGAGCTGTCAGGAAATAAGAAAGATAGCCTTGAGTTGATAAAAGGAAGTATGCAACAAGGAGAGCTTCCGCAACATATTGCCCTGCACACCCAGGAAAAGATTGAGTTGATCAGAATTCATAACATTATCCGTTGTGAAGCCAGTGGCAATTATACCAGCTTTCACTTCGACAATGCGAAGTCCTTATTGGTTACCAAAACCTTAAAGGAATTTGATAAAACTTTGCAGCCTCATAATTTCCTCAGGGTTCATCAATCCCATTTGGTCAACAAAGACCACATTAAAGCGTTTGTAAAGACAGACGGTGGTTACCTGGTAATGCAGGATAATGCCAAAATTCCGGTTTCCGTCAGGAAACGATCCTCGGTAATAAAGTTTTTGGAAGGTGCCTGACAATTACCACAACACCATACTATAAAATTTGAACGCTCTTAATTAATTTTACACCTCTAACTAAGCTCTCCAACTACCCCCCAAACAATTATTGGAAACTTAAAAGTAATTCGACAACTACAATCTCCGATATTATGTCAAAACTGACCTGGTATACAGTATTTCTATTTATTTTTTTACCTTTTTTCCTAAATGGGCAGAACAGCGCTCATTATTGGCTTGATAAAGCTGAAGTTGAAATCAATCCTGCTGGTAATAGAGTGATCATTCCAAATGTGTACAGAACCATTGAATCCGATACCATTTCGCTCAAAAACATTATCGCCCAGGCCCCTCATGAGACTGAAGTTGCTGCCAAGAACAGCAATACAATTCTCACAGTACCTATGCCTGACGGGACCAGTGAAGATTTCCGTATCGTTTTGTACGACATGATGGAATCCGATCTTTCAGCTGAATATCCAGTGATCAAAACCGGATATGGAATAAGTACAGGAAAAGACCTGGCTTCCATCAGATTTGACTGGACTTACCGGGGTTTTCATGCCTTTATTCGCACTGCTGATCATACTGTTTTTATCGATCCCTATTCCTTTGACGATAAGGTCCATTATGTTTCTTATTACAAAAAAGATTATCCTGCCCCGGAAGCTCCTTTCACCTGTCACCTGGAAACTCCTTCTACCGGAACGGATATTTTCCAACCTGTGGAAAAATCGGGAGATTGTGTTTTCAGGTCTTACAGATTGGCCATTGCGACTACCGGACAATACTCCAATTACCACGGAGCATCGAATTCATCTCAATCCTCCCTTGTATTATCAGCGGTGACCACCACCATGAACAGGGTTAACGGGGTATATGAACAAGATGTAACCATCCGAATGGTCCTGATAGCCAATACAACTAATGTTTTTTATTATAACGGTTCCACAGACCCCTACTCCAATAATAACGCCGGAGCCATGTTAAATGAAAACCAGACTACGCTGAATAATGTAATTGGATCCGCCAATTATGATATTGGGCACGTTTTCGGAACAGGCGGTGGCGGAGTTGCCTGGCTCGGGGTCCCTTGTACCTCGAACAAAGCCAAAGGAGTCACTGGTTCCTCCAATCCTGTTGGAGACCCTTTTGACATTGATTATGTTGCACATGAGATGGGCCATCAGTGGGGTGCCAACCATACGCAAAACAATAATTGTAATCGAAACAATTCCACAGCGATGGAACCCGGAAGTGCTTCCACCATTATGGGTTATGCCGGAATTTGCTCTCCAAACATCCAATCCAACAGTGATGCTTACTTCCACGGTGTGAGTATCCAGGAAATGAATAATTATATCGTCAACAGCAATGGAAATAATTGTGACGTACCCATCGCTGGATTTTCAAACTCCGCTCCAACAGTTTCTGCAGGAAGTAATTATACGATTCCGGCTTCTACGCCTTTCGTTTTAACAGCTGTCGGATCTGACCCCGATCTGGATCCTATTACTTATTGCTGGGAACAATGGGACAATGAAGTGAATAATACGATGCCACCGACGGCCTTCAATACCCAGGGCCCTGTTTTCAGATCCTTTTTTGCCACCAGCTCACCGCAAAGGTATTTCCCAAACCTCAATGATCTGGTTAACAATGTCACTCCGACCTGGGAGGTTTTACCGGCCGTTTCAAGGAATATGGAATTCAGGGTTACTGCCAGAGACTTTAACGGAACTGCTGGTTGCACGGATGAAGATAATATGATCGTGATGGTGAATTCAGGTGCCGGTCCTTTTGCTGTCACAGATCCAAACTTGCCTACCACCTGGACGGAAGGTCAGTCAGAAACCGTCACCTGGGACGTTGCCGGTACCACAAATGCCCCGGTTAGTTGTGCCAATGTAGATATTCTTTTGTCCTATGACGGAGGCTTCACCTATCCGGTTACACTGGCATCCGGAGTCCCAAACAGTGGCTCTGCGAATGTTACGGTTCCAATCGGTACCTCCATCACTGCAAGGGTAATGGTCATCTGTTCTGACAACATATTTTTTGACATTTCCAATAATAATTTCACCATAGACCAGGCCAGCTTTCCTGATTATACAATGTCTGTCAGTCCTACCGAGCGAACTGCCTGCGGTGATGAAAATGCTGTTTTCTCAATAGACGTTGGTTCCCTGCTGGGCTATTCCTCACCGGTAAGTTTGTCGGTATCCGGGCTCCCTTTTGGAGTTGCGACTTCTTTTAGCAGTAATCCTGTAACTCCCGGGAACTCTTCTACCCTTACAATTTCCAATCTGAATTTTGTTCCGGGAGGGACCTACACCCTTACCATTCAGGCATCAAGCGCCACCGGAATGAAATCAGTTAATGTGGACCTCACCGTCCTTCCGGTCCCGCAGTCCATAACCCTCCAACTTCCCGCAGACAATGGAGTGGATGTAAACCTGATGCCAACATTGACATGGCAAACGGATATAAATGCCAATCTTTATCATGTTCAGGTGGCTACAGACATTGGCTTCACAAATCTCATTGTTAATACTACTACGATGAGTACCTTCTTAAATGTTGATACCGAACTCCTTCCAAATACAAAGTATTACTGGAGGGTCCGCGGATATAATCAATCCTGTGATGGCCCGTGGGCAACAACGAGAATTTTTAATACCCTCCCCTGTACCTCCTTCTTCTCCGGAACGGATGTCGTTATTCCTTCTTTTGGAGCTGTCGATGCAATGCTCAACATTTCCCATACCGGAGATGCAACCGATATTAACGTAAACAATATTTCCGGAACACACTCTTTCGTCGGAGACCTTACTTTCCTGCTCATTGCTCCGGATAATACCCAGGTTACCCTTTTGAGCAATGAATGTGGTGGTGATGATAATTTCAACTTTGGATTTGATGACCAGTCAAGCCTGACAAATATCCCATGTCCTCCGACAACAGGCCAGATTTTTCAACCTGTGGGCAATCTGTCTGATTTTGCCGGGAGTCAAATTAATGGAACCTGGAGGTTACGAATAGATGATAATGCATCCGGAGACGGAGGCATGCTAGATGAATGGGAAATCAGGATTTGTGCGATCAACTCCACACTATTGCCGGTTGAATTGATATCATTTGATGCCAAAGCTCTGGATCGGTCAATTATTTTAAACTGGTCCACCGCATTGGAAATTGATAATGCCGGTTTTGAGATTGAAAGAAAAGCAGAGACTGAAAACGAGTTTAAAACCATCGGCTGGGTTGAAGGAAAAGGCAATAATAGCTTAGAGACTTCTTATTATGACTTTGAAGACAAGAATGTAGCGCCTGGCATAATCTATTATTACCGCCTGCGACAATTGGATTTTGATGGCAAAGAAACCTATTCTGAAATCCGTTCAGCCACCTTGCAGGAATCAGGCGAAGGTTTTCTCATATTTCCCAATCCGGTTACGGAAATGCTCAATGTTCATTGCCTGAAGGATATTTCGGAAAACATCCCGGTTTCCGTCACAGATATTCAGGGACGTGTTGTATTAGCAACTGAAATGCAAGATTGCCAGATGTCGCTTGACCTCTCCAGCCTGGCTTCAGGAGTTTACATCCTGAAGATCGCCAACCAACAACACCGTGTGATTAAAGATTAAATATAGCATCACAAACCACCTCCACCGGATTTTCAGGAGGTGGTTTGTGAGCTTTCATTTTCACCCTCCCAGTTTATACCTAATCCATTCCATCTCCAGATCTTTATCCTGCTTTGCATCTTCTATATCGTATGGAATCGAAACATCGGGCATCACTCCCCTACCCTTGTCTGGAATTAGTTGATAATTCAGCCAATAAAAAGGAATCCGGACCTCTATTTTTGAATTTGGAAGTCTAATGGTTGTATAGTACAAACCGTTATTACCTGCAGCTCCTCCACCGGATTCTTCGCCAATAATAAAGGCCTGGTTTTTATACTTAAGAAGGGTTGCCAGATAACTGCTCGAAGAAGCGGAATACCCATTGGTGATTACAAAAACCTTCCCGTCATAATTATTTCTACCGGAGGTTCTTGTTTTAAACTCAGCAATCTTTTTCCCGTCTTTTGCATATTTTTTTCGACATTCCACTGATCGTTTCAGAGAGAACATTATAAAACCAACCTTTGATCCAAAACTGGAATATCGGAATGTTGGTGCTTTTTGTCTTTCCAGGAGAATGACAAAGTCCTCGTCAAGGATATGTTTTAAAACTTTGTTGGCATCACTAATGCTTCCCCCCAGGTTATCTCGGACATCAATAACTAAATTCGGAATTTCATTTTCCTCCAGGGAACGGAAAAGATCTCTGTAAAATTTTCTTGTTTTCCTTTTGTAAGGATTAAAAGAATTCAGCTTTAATAAGGCCCAATTCCCTTCTTCTTTGTAGAAATGGTTTTTCACCTGAAATTTCCACGCTTCCTCTTCTTTTGTTCCTTTTCCATTATTACCAGACTTTAGCCTTAGCTTTGGGATAACCGCCAATGTATCTTGTCCTGAAATCTGAAAGGTAATATTTACCAAACTGTCTGAACCGAAATAACTGTGGTATAATCTGGCTAAGTTTGCTCCCCGGGATAACAAACGGGTCATAAAGGTTGTATTATACCCATCAGAGGCATGATAATCCATTAATTCCTGAAGGATGGTATCCGTTGAATGCCCATTAATTTCTACTACCTTTTTCCATTGCAGGTTTTGAAAGGTATCCAGGAGGTTTCTTTTAGTCCAAAGGCTGTCCCCGTCGGTATAAAATTCAAATGGAATTACTTTAGCTCTTGGAGTTCCTTTTTTTATCTTTTTGAGCTTCCTTCGGGCATTGGTGTGAATACATCCTACCGAAGTAAGTAAATCGTTAATCTCAAGAACAAACCTGGCTTCAGTCAAGCCCGAGGTGGTTTTACTTTGAAGGATTTCAAAATTTTGGTCCATGGAATCCTTGGTAGTATACCTGAATGGACTGGGATGTATCTTGTATAATGCCTCTTTAAGATAGGCAATGTCTTCCATAAGTTCGACCTCCGTAAAAGTCTGGGATTGAGCATTAGTACTTAAAGAAAGTAATAATAAGGGAACAACAACAAAAAACGGGAATCTCATAAATGTCAAATCAGGTGTTACTCCGGATTTAGGAGTTTGTGCGTTAAAAAAATGTGAAATTCCCAAAAATAAGCATGATTACCAAATCAAAACGCCATTTCCCAATCCGGGGCGATTTCTTTTCAACTCCACGGAATATCCCTGTTGCACAAGGAAATCCTTAATGGCATTGTATATTTCTTCAGGAACGCCACTACCAGCTTCAACTTTGACTTTTGA
>QQUB01000184.1 GCA_008501835.1 Bacteroidota bacterium | reverse complement strand
TTTATCTTGATAATATCCATTCCGTAAAATTCCACATTGAAGGAGACCCATTGAGTATTCCTATGCTGCCATTGGATGGAAATGCAAGGTTTGAGTTGTCTTTTGATGACCTTGGGGATGACGTAAAAACGTATACTTATACTTTCATTCATTGTGATAAAAACTGGCAACCTTCGGGATTGACAGATATTGAATATGTCGATGGCTTCCTGAATGAAACATTGGACGATTACGAATTTTCCAATCAGACATTAACCGAATACACGCATTACACCCTCAGTTTTCCGAACGATGATGTGACCTGGACCATCTCCGGTAATTACCTGCTGCTTATCCACGAAGATGACGTTGATGGCAGAAGACTTGCCATTACCCGAAGGTTTATGATTGTGGATTACAATACACTGGTCAATGTAGAACTTCGGCAGGTTTCTGCTGCAATGGCCGGAAAATTCAAAACCTATCACGAATTTGACTTTATTGTTCAGCATGAAAAAATGTCTATTCGCAATCCACAACGGGAAATATCAGCCACAGTTCTCCAAAACCAGCGCTGGGATAATGCTTTACTTGATATACCTCCGACTTTTGTCCGGGGAAATAACATCCACTTTGATTACCAGGGCAGAATCGCTTTTCCTGCCGGGAAAGAGTTTCGCTTTTTCGATATGAGAACTCTGAGAACCCGTTCCATCGGAATTTTTGATATAATGAGGTTTAATGATGGTTTTGAAGTCGTTTTGGACAAAGATGTAAAAAGAGGCAGCCTTGCTTATCTTTTTCGGGAAGACCTCAATGGAAATTTTGTGGTTGACAATTTTGACAATAATGTTCCCGAATTATCCTCAGATTATGCTGAAGTCTTTTTCACGCTTTCCAGTCCTACACAATACCAAAATGCTGATATTTTTGTGGTCGGGGCTTTCAACGATTGGCAATTGAAACATAAAATGGTTTACAATGAAGCTGTCAACAGTTATGTGGCCAAAATTCCATTTAAACAAGGCTACCATAACTACGCTTATGCCTACCAGGAGAAAGGTACTCAGCCAACCGATAATGTTGATTTGAATTTATCTGAACTGGAAGGTGATTGGTATGAAACCGAAAATGAATATACTTTGCTCATTTATTATCGTCCCATTGGTGGTAATTATGATCAGCTTATTGCCAGTCTGGTATACGTATCAAGTAATTGATGTGTATAAACATATCAGGTAATTAATTCATGCTGCGGGTTCCGGGTTACAGGTTTCGAGATACGCGTTATTTTTTTGTTGTAAGCGCATCCTTTATTCTTACAAGTTCATGTTTGAAATAATGAAAATCCTACTAGGATTATCGAACTCGCAACGCTAACCTCGAAACGCGTAACTTTAGGTATATAATTCTATTTTCGGCAAAGCTGACGATTTTCCCTTTTTATCCTTCCAGTAAAAATGTGTCTTTTCCGAAAAACTGCGTCTTAAGGGTACAAACATCCTTAAAAGTCATGCAAAAGACGCTACTTATTTTCGCTTTTTTGTTGGTAACATCTATCGTTTTTGGACAAACGGAGTCCAGGGCTGTTGATACCAAACAGGCAAAGGTTGAAAAATCAACACCACATTACGGTGTTTATGAAGACCTGGATGACATGAAAGCTCGTTTCAGTGCTTTTGTGAAAATTCAGCAGGAAGAAAAGATCATTGAGGAAACACCCAATGATGAAACTTTGTGGGAAGCCGCCAAAGGGCCGGAGGATTTTGCCGGACCAAAGATGATCAATCCCTATGCAATGCAAAGACCTGTTGGTTATTCAACAAAAGTTGAAAAGGAGAAAATTGATAAAGAAACTTTGAGTAATAATATAAAAGCCAGCCTCATTCTTTCCAAAAGCCCTGCTCAACAAGATGACCAGGACTGGAAGTTGAAGCTAAAGAACAATAAGGGTTAACAATTAATTGAAATTGATAGGTACTTGAAAACGCGGGAAGCTGATGTGCTTCCTGCGTTTTTTTTTGCTGGGAATGGCTAGACCTCCGAGGTTTCTAAAACCTCGGAGGTCTGGCTGCTGCCCCCCTGCCACCATTAATAAAAGCCATGAAAAGTAAAAACGTGACATAATTTTAACAACTTTCTTTTCTTTGAGGTCCAAAGAGAAGAATTTGGTTCCAGATTTAAAAAATGGAGCACTTATTTCCCTTGAAATTTTCTAAGCGTTATTTTTGCGGAAAATCACTTGTAAATGAAATTCGTTAGTGAAAAAATAATTGATGAGATAGTTGGTCATCTTGAAAAAAATCAGAACAAGTTAGAATCCATTGTGGAATCACTCCATGAAGAACAACCGGCTTTCTTCGGTTATATCTTCTCTGATAATTTAAAGATACTTCACCAGGAGGAGCGGGAATTTGTGTTGTTCCTGCTGATAACGGTCATGTTGGCATCGGAAAAGGTCAATGGAGAATTCCCGGCTATTGATGTCAAGGTGTTTGAGCAGGCAGAAGAAAAGAACTGGACATTGCTGGAAGGCTCCGGAGCCAAATCTTTCCGGGATCGGTTGGATGTGTTTTTTGAAAATACTCCCCAGGAGGATCTGCTGGCTTTTGTGGAAGATGCCTTGTCGGATAGTGAGGATGGGCTGGCCACCAAAGAAGGACGGGAGGTCGTTTTTGTGTTCCTGAAATCCGTAGTGGATTGTCTTCAAAATGTTCAATAAAAACCAGGATTACGGCTACAAAAAAAGGGATAACTGCCATTGGCGGTTATCCCTTTTTAAGTTTAACAAAACAGCTTACTGTTTTGCATTCTGTATCTTATTGAGCAACAAGGCTGCTTTCATCATGAAATCATCATGGTGCTCGTGGTATTCATTGTAGACCATCAATAATCTCGCAGCATCAAAAGCAGCCGACTTAGGCATGATTTGTCTTGCAGCGATTGGGTGCAACCAATATTCGAGGTTATTGGAACGCAGATAGGACTGATCGTAGTCAAATCCAATTACTACAGACAACTTATTAAGGGAGAACAGGTATTCCGTCTCCTTATTTAATGTCTTTTGAATGTCGACGATGTTATAGCGGTCAAAATTTGCTCCTGATTTTTCACAGAGGAAAACATCTCTACGGCCATCGAAAGTAACGATGTCCTGGAAACGGTATTTTCTCATGTTTTTCAGTAGGAAACTCTTGATCGCCATCTTGGTTGGGCGAAGGTTCTTGAAAGCCATGGCCAGCTGTCTTTCATCCAGCCTGAATTCTTCATCGAATGGTTTTTTACGGCGTGTTCTCAAATTGACAACTTCTTTGCCTCTGCCGATGGTGTGTCCCAGCTCATTTACTTTTGGAAATACGTTAACAACTTCAATATTCATGTTGTTGATCCAGGTTTCCAAAAAGATTCTGTTAGATCCTTGTTCAAAGACTAAAAGAGCAATTTCGCTTATCGCGTAAAAATTGGGGTAACCGCCGTAAATGTTGCCATACTTTAATTCTAAAAATGCAATGTTCCTGTTCACGGTTTAAGGACGTTGTTGGGTTAATGAATCAGGGTACGGAAGTCCAAAATGTTCCATAGTTCATACTTCTCGAACCCTTTGTTTACTTTATTCTATTAATTACAACTGCAGTTCGCATAGCTAATTAACAAACTGCAAGTTAGGTATAAAAATTTAGAGGTTGTATAATTTAACCTAAGAAATTCAATAATATTGTAATTCCTGCTATATAATGGGGAGAAACTTCCCGTTCTCATAAATCTTTTCCCCATCGGCCCAGATTTCCCCGCCATCCTGCATGCCGGCAATCATGTCCCAGTGTACGGTTGATTTATTTTTACCGCCGGTCTGTAAATAGGATTGACCTACCGCCATATGCACCGTCCCGCCTATCTTTTCATCAAAAAGAATGTTTTTTGTAAAACGATTTATATCGTAATTAGTTCCGACGGCCACTTCTCCAAAGCGACGAGTGCCTTCCACTTCAAATATCTTGGATAAGAATTCCTGTCCTTGTTTGGCTTCCCATTTCTCAACATATCCATCCTTGACCCAAAGCGTCACCCCTTCCACCTGGTGGCCCATATAAATGGCGGGATAGGAAAAATGAACTACACCATTAACAGAATCCTCCACAGGGGAAGTATAGATCTCTCCCGAAGGCATGTTCGTCTGTCCGTCAGAGTTGATCCAGGTTCTGCCTTTGGTGGAAAATTTGATATCGATACCGTCTCCTTTATAATGGATCTGTTCTTTACTGTTGAGCAGGTCTGTATAGGCTTGTTGGTTTTTGCGAACATTCAACCAGCTTTGTACAGGATCCTCATCAAACAACTTGCAGGCTCCAAAGATAAACTGCTGATATTCCTCCAAAGACATGCCCGCTTCCTGGGCGCTGGCCTGGGTTGGATATTGGCAGAGGTTACGCTTGAGTTCGCGAGTGGCCGTACGGGCAAAATAATTTTCCTGAGCACCTTTAAGGGCCTTGGAGCGTATTTTTGACTTGGCTACATCAGCGCTTTGGTTTTCCCGTAAATTGAAGGGGGCACGGATGAAAAGATAACAGTCAAATTCGTCCATCGCCTTGGTATACAGAAGCGGCTGATAATTTAATTGGTCCTCTCCGGCTTCCGCCAAAAATATGCGACTTTGCTCCCGGAAATCGAGTTCAGTTTCCACATGAGCACCCTTTTTCAAGGCTTCCCGGTAGACTTCCCGGACTAAAGGAACAGCCAGCGTGGTGGTTTTTACAAACAGCCGTTCACCGGGCTGAACTTCCATACAATAATTGACGAGTAATTGCGCGTATTTTTGAAGGACATTTTGCATTTCTGGTTAGTTTTTTTCGAGTGAAACAGGAAACTCCAATCTAAGGAATTATTTGGTTATTTCAAACAAAAAAAGGGTAAGTTGAAATCCAGGATGGCTGAGTGAAGAAGGCTTTTGCAGAAAAGGCCTGAAGGCCTCGGTTTTTGACCTTTCAGAGCCCTAAAGGACAGGGCTATTGAGAAAATTTGATTAAGAGTAAGTCGGTCTGCCATTTTAAAGTCTTCCTTTACCAGAGAGACAAGGATCGCTGAGCAATGAGTAACGCGAATTGATCGGTGAGCCGGTTTTCCGGAAAATTAAATATAATTGGCTCCCCCAGAAACAGCTCACTGATCACAGTGCGCCTGCCTGACGGCATAGGCAGGCTCAATGATCTGTTACCAATTACTTCATTGGGATCGTTTTTTTGCCTTTTCAAAATCTATTATCCGCACCCCTTTGGTTGAAAATTTCGTACTCGCCGAACCTGTCTTCCTAGCCAGGCAAGATTCATTCGGCTCGTCGCACCGAATAAATTCGGTGAGTACGGTTTTTTTATAATTTAAAATACTGGAATTATAATTACCACTGCCAATCCGTATGATCCCGAATCGTCAATTCAAGGGACTCCAAGGCCGTACGGACCTCTTCGACGGGTACTCTGTCCTTTGGTAAGATCAGAGAAACGCCGGTAGATATTTTAATAAAGAAATGCTCGGAAGTTTCGATAATTTCATCCACTTCCTTGAGTAATATTTTTGCTTCGCCGGTTTTGTCTTTCAACAGAAGATGATCTTTGTTTATCTCAACCTCCTGTTCCACATTCAACCGGGCTTCATAATGGTCACGAATATACTTCTGGTAGTGCTGGTAATAACGTTTTTTGAAATACCGGGGATAGAAAACATAGGTCGCTACTGCAAACAGCAGAAAAAAAACTGACAGAAGCAAACTGTTGCCAATATAAAAGAACAAGGAAACCAACAATGCCCCAAGGCTCAGGAATATCCGCCCTCTTCTTCTTTTTTGCTGAATTGACTCAGACTGAGAGGAAGCATAAAGCTGAAAGGTCAGGAAGTCGGATGACTTTAGGTCAAAAGTTATTTTCATGTTGCTTTATTTAGTCCGTATTAATGGCGAATTCCCGAAAAACCTCCGAGATTTTACATTAGGCTTTGGGGAAATCTTTCTATAACTCATCATTTTAGTCAGCACAAAACCTCGGAGGTTTTTTATTACCAACGTTGAGATTGATATGGATACCTGACCTTGTATTGCTCCTTGATCATTTTGGTCATTTTCTCCCGCAACCCGTCGATATTCTCCTTTTCAATCGCTGAGATTAAAATGTTCTCACAATCGAATACATTTTGCAGGTTCCTCTGCAAATTGGTCTCGATCTCCTCTTTGACCTCCGCCTCAAGGTAAAGGTCGAAATTCTTTTTCCGGTAAAGATCAATTTTGTTGAAAACCATCAAAGTCGGCTTATCGAGCGCTCCCAGATCTTTGAGGGTTTCATTGACTGTTTTGATATGATCTTCGTGATTGGGATGAGCGATATCTACTACGTGAATGAGAATGTCACTTTCCCGTACCTCGTCCAGGGTGGATTTGAAACTTTCTACCAGGTGGTGGGGCAATTTGCGAATGAATCCAACGGTATCTGAAACCAGGAAAGGCATGGCTCCCCAAACAGCTTTACGAACAGTAGTATCGAGCGTTGCAAAAAGCTTGTTTTCTGCAAAAACCTCTGATTTCGTCAGCAAATTCATCAAGGTGGATTTCCCAACATTGGTGTATCCTACCAGACCTACTCGGATCAATTGGCCTCTGTTTTTCCGTTGGGTCATATTCTGCTGATCAATCTTCTCGAGCTTTTTCTTAAGCTTGCTGATCTTATCCCGAACGATACGACGGTCGGTCTCGATCTCCTGCTCACCAGGTCCTCTCATACCGATACCCCCTCGTTGCCTTTCCAGGTGGGTCCAAAGTCCTCGCAGCCTTGGCAGCATGTATTGCATCTGAGCCAATTCGACCTGCGTTTTTGCCTGAGCTGTTTGTGCCCTGCTGGCAAAGATATCCAGGATGAGGCTACTTCGATCGATGATCTTTACTTTTAGGAATTCTTCAAGAATGGAGGTCTGCTTTCCGGAGAGGTCATCATCAAATATGACCATATTGATCTCTTCGTGCCATTCGATGTAGTCGAATACCTCCTCCAGTTTACCCTTACCTACAAATGTGCGGGGATTGGGGCTGTCCATTTTCTGGGTAAATCGTTTAACCGTTTTGGCTCCGGCGGTCAGTGCGAGAAATTCGAGTTCATCGAGATATTCTTCCACCTGTTCCTCGGTTTGATTCCGTTGAATCAGACCTACCAGCACCGCATGTTCGGTTCCTTTTTTGAGTCCCGTCTTTTTCTTCTCCCCTACGTTCCAGTTATGTTCCATGAATTCTTTTAACTTTTTTAGTGGTTTTCTTTCTTCCCTTTCAAAGGAATACTTTGTCATTAGCGGCTTTTCTTGGCCGTGAAAATTATTGTGTACCTACAGCACACGTTCATTTCTTCCCGGGGCAAGGCACTGCGTACCTTGTTACCGGGATTTGGTCTCGATGAGACCTTTTTTCAAGGTTCCAGCACTGTGGGCGTGAATCTCCCGTTGGTCGATTTTGCCTTTGCACAGGCTACAAGGGGGGAAAGGCGACATCGCAGATCCTCGTGTACAAAGTGCCGGGACCTTGTCGAAGGAATTCTCTGCCCATAGCGGTTTCCTTAACCGCGAAATTATCCTTCGACAAGGTAACACCTATGCTCTTCCAAAGGGCTAGGCAAAGGTATCACCTTGGTTTATTTCTCTTTTCCTTTTCTCCCTTGTTTCATTATCAATTCTTTATCCAGTGGACAGGATTTTGTCTTGTTTTGTCCTGCCATATTTCAAAGTGCAAATCCGGGGATTTAGTTCCCACAACACCTACTCTTTGACCATTTTTTATTGAATCGTTCCTTTTTACAAAGATCTGTTCGAGGTTTGAGTAAACGGAGTAATAATTTCCATGTTGGATAATAACTGTGTGTTTATATCCTGGAATGTATTGGGTTCCGGCTACTTTTCCTTCAAAGATGGCATACACCTCAGCACCTTTAGATGTTCGAATGTCAATTCCGTTATTAGTGATCTTGATGCCTTTGATGGTAGGGTGGTCCTGACGACCGAAATAACCTGTGATACTTCCTTTTTTTACAGGCCATGGAAGAATACCTTTATTTTGGGAAAACACGCCTGAAAGTCTGTCTGCCCCGGAAGAAGCCGGAGATGAAATACCCGCGGATGTTCTGGCGGCTCTGCGCTTGCGGTCCATTTCCTGCTGGATTACCCGCTCAATGGCATTGTTCAGGTCATCATGAGCTTTTTGCTGCTTCCGCAATT
>QQUB01000295.1 GCA_008501835.1 Bacteroidota bacterium | reverse complement strand
TATGTGAAAGAGGACGGACAGGAGGAAGATCGTGCTGTTGATGTAGATATCGGGATCAAACGCAAGGATGAGAATGAACGTTTCCATGCTGAAAAGGATGTTCACTCCTATCCACACTGCTGGCGTACCGACAGACCGGTATTGTATTATCCGTTGGATAGCTGGTTCATCAAAGCTTCTGCTGTTAAGGAAAGAATGCAGAATCTGAATGATACGATCAACTGGAAGCCAAAATCAACAGGTGAGGGTCGTTTTGGAAAGTGGCTGGAGAACCTGCAGGACTGGAACCTTTCCAGATCCCGTTACTGGGGTGTGCCGCTGCCAATCTGGAGAACGGAAGACGGAAGTCATGAGAAGTGCATTGGTTCAGTTGAAGAGTTGTCCAAAGAAGTAGAACTAGCCAATCAACAACTGGGACTGAATCAGACAACACCAGACGATTTGCATCGCCCGTATATGGACGATGTTGTGTTGGTGTCTGAGGATGGGAAGCCTATGAAGCGTGAAACCGACCTGATTGATGTTTGGTTCGATAGCGGGGCAATGCCTTACGCACAATGGCACTATCCTTTTGAAAATAAAGAGATTTTCGAACGCAGCTTCCCGGCAGATTTTATCGCAGAGGGAGTGGATCAGACTCGTGGTTGGTTCTATACGCTTCATGCCATTGCAACAATGGTTTTTGATAATGTTGCTTTTAAAACAGTAGTTTCCAACGGGCTTGTTCAGGACAAGAACGGTAAGAAGATGTCCAAGCGGTTGGGTAATGCGGTTGAGCCATTCGAGACGATAGCCAAATACGGTGCTGATGCTACGCGTTGGTACATGCTGTCCAATGCCCAGGTTTGGGATAATCTGAAATTTGATATCGCTGGCCTTGATGAAGTACGCCGGAAGTTCTTTGGTACTTTGTACAATACCTATGCGTTCTTCGTGCTTTATGCCAATGTAGATAAATTTGAATATAAGGAAGCAGCTATTCCGGTATCTGAGCGTCCTGAAATCGACCGCTGGATCATCTCCAGGTTGAATACGCTGGTGAAGGAAGTCGATGCAGAATACAACAGCTACGAAGCTACCAATGGTGCTCGTAAAATCATGGCTTTTGTTGATGATCACTTAAGTAACTGGTATGTACGTTTATCGAGAAGGCGGTTCTGGAAGGGAGATTATTCCCAGGATAAAATCTCTGCTTATCAGACGCTATACGAATGTCTGGTGACCTTGATGAAACTCATGGCTCCGTTAGCGCCATTCTTCAGCGACTGGATGTATCGCAACCTCAATAATGTTACGAAAAAGGAAAACCACGAGTCCATTCACCTGGCTGATTTTCCTACTCCGGACGAGGCTGTAATAGACAAGGCCCTCGAAGAGCGGATGGATTATGCCCAGCGGATCGCTTCCCTTGTATTGTCCTTGCGTAAAAAGGATAAACTGAGAGTACGTCAGCCATTGAAACGTGTACTGTTACCTGTATTAAATGACAGTTTCCGTCAGCAAGTGGAAGAGGTGAAAAACCTTATCCTCGCGGAAGTGAATGTCAAGGAGATCGAATACATTGCCGATGCGTCTGGTGTGATCAATAAAAAGGTGAAGCCAAACTTTAAGACACTTGGAAGACGCCTTGGAAAAGATATGAAAGAGGCGATGAAAGTGATCACAGGTCTTGGGCAGAATGATATCAATGAGATCGAAAAAACGGGATCATATACACTTGCAGTCAATGGATCTACTTATGATCTGACGCTGGAGGATTTCGAAATCCAGACGGAGGATATTCCTGGGTGGCATGTTGCTTCCGATGGACCATTGGTAGTAGCTCTTGATATCACCATAACTCCTGAACTCGAAGCGGAAGGAATGGCAAGGGATGTTGTGAACCGTATCCAGAATATCCGTAAGGAAAAGGATTTTGATGTTACCGATAGAATTAATGTTTCCCTTGAGAAGCTTCCGGAACTCGACAAAGCGCTGGAAATGTTTGAGGAATACATTAAACATGAAACCCTGATCGATCAGCTGAGTTTCGGAGGGGATGTCAGTAATGGCCAGGAGATCGATTTGCCGGGCGATGTTGTGGCAAAGATCCTTGTGGAGAAAGTTTGATCAGTTCCCGGGCTAAAAAACATTGTTCCTCTTTCATACGTTAAAGAGGAGCAATGTTGATTAGATTAAATAGGTAAGTTATGAAACTACATCCGGCTATTTTTTTACTGTTCTTGCCAATGCTCTTTGCTGGCTGCAAAACCACCGATCCTATTGTCGGTGTTGAAGGGCAGTACTCCTGTGAAGGCGCCAATCCTTTCTGGAAACTGGACATTACCAAAGAAGAAATTTCCTTTCTTTTGCTGGACCAGGAAAAAGAGATCTTTCCATATGAGATGCCTGTCGAAACAGATAACAGAAAACTGATCGTCACTTCCCGCGAAACTGCAGAAGGTAAGGTTTGGCTCAAGATCTCCATCGAAGAATCAGCCTGTTATACTTCTACGGTGGGTAAAAAGTTTCCGTATAAAGTTGAAGTGGACAGGGATGGTAAGGTCTATTATGGTTGTGGGGAGTAGGAGGATATTGTCCCGGCACTACGTGCTAACCTTACGGCGGGATCTCCCGTTGGTCGATTTGATGTTGTTTCATATTGTTTGACATAGTTTCATTTGGTTTCAGTGAGAAGTGGTCAACTGAGAAACACCTTGAACAATATGAACTAAACAATCACCCCATTCAGGTGCCCTCAGACCTCCGAGGTTTTCAAAACCTCGGAGGTCTTTTTGCATTCACTCTTTTTTCCTACCTTAGAGTCCGATAACCGATCTGTTTTTTGATCCAAGCGAACCATTTTGAAAAATCTATTTCTCACTGATCGTTTTTTTCTGTACCTCGGGGCTTTGGTGGCCTTTTTCGCGGTGTCCTTTTTCGTTCCAGCCTTTTTTCTGCTGGCTCAGTTGACGCTGGCTCTTTTTGCCGCTGCTGTATTATTTGATATTATTCGGTTATTTAGAAAAGATGTCTGGGTAAGGGTTCGCCGAAGATTACCCAAAGTGTTGTCGTTAAGTGATGAAAACAAGATCCATCTCGACCTTCATAATAAATCAGGGCTTAAACTGAATATTTCCATTATCGATGAGCTGCCTTTTCAGTTACAAAAAAGAGACTTTCTGGAAAAGACCTACCTGGACCCTGATGAAAAGGGAAGAATTACCTATGAGGTAAGGCCGGTCAAGCGAGGTGAATATCATTTCGGTGCCATTAATTTATATCTTTCTACTTCCCTGGGACTTATTGAAAAAAGATTTAAGCACGATTTTCCCATGATGGTACCGGTTTATCCTTCCATCATTCAAATGAAGGAACTGGAGCTGCGGGCCTTTAATAAGATCAGCTTTTTCGAAGGTATCAAAAAGATCCGCCGGATAGGTCACAGTTACGAGTTTGAACAGATCAAAAACTATGTGCAGGGGGATGATTATCGGGCCATTAACTGGAAAGCTACCGGAAGGCGGGCTACTCTCATGGTGAATCAGTATGAAGATGAACGTTCACAACAGGTTTACAGCATTATTGACAAAAGCCGGTCCATGCGTATGCCATTTGAAGGGCTTAGCCTGATGGATTATGCCATTAATTCTACTTTGGCGATTTCCAATATCATTCTCAAAAAGCACGATATGGCCGGGCTGATAACTTTTTCGGATAAAATTGGCGCGACCGTTAAAGCTGACGGACGACCCTATCAGCTACAGAAGATTCTGCAGGCATTGTACAATGAAAAAGAGAGACATACAGAAGCCAATTATGAGATCCTTTATCAGATTGCAAGAAAACTGATTACGGGTCGCAGTCTGATCATGTTGTATACCAATTTTGAAAGCATGTATGCCCTGGATCGAATGTTGCCAATCCTCAGGAAGATCAGTAAGGTGCATTTGCTGGTTGTTATATTTTTTGAAAATACTGAAATTCAGGATTTTGCCTCTATGGAGGTGGATACATTGGAAGATATTTATCATCAGACGGTTGCACAAAATTTTATTGCCGAAAAAATACAAATGGTCCAAAAGCTCAGAAATTACGGTATCCAGGCAGTGCTCACCAAGCCAGAGGACCTTTCCCTCAATACGGTAAATAAGTACCTGGAATTAAAGGCAAGAGGGCTTATTTAGAATTATTCTAAAATTTTTTCATTTTTGTTGTCTTTGAACGAAACACTCGTAATATTTTTCCGTATAGCAAAGCGGAGAAATTGCTTACCCCTATCCCTGTAAAAAACAAAAACAGGTATAAATACCCATTCAATTACTACAAATTCTGCTGATTTTTGTTGGGGGAACTCTCTTCTGGTATGAGCATTCGTGAACAATTGTTTTAACTCCTTTTGGGAGTTGTAAATATATTTTTAGCACTTTTAAAATCTATATTGATTATGAAGGAAAAATTACTATTCCTGTTGTTACTTTCCTTGTTCAGTTTTACCGGTTTTTCACAGTCTTTGGAACGCTCGGTGCTTGCGAGCGACGGAGCTACCAATACGTTGGGCAATATTACCCTGGATTGGACATTGGGAGAGTTGGCAACGACTACTCTGGTGACCGAGGACGGCTTGCTTACCCAGGGGTTTCACCAACCTGTTCTTTCTGTGACAAAGCTGCTGAATTATGAAAACCTGGAAGATTTCTATGCTATTCAGGTTATGCCGAATCCAGTATCCTCCTTGCTCAATATCAATGTTGAAGCTGAAAGAGAAGAACCATTATCTGTTGACCTACTTGACCTGAATGGAAAGTTGTTGAGACAGCTGAAAATGGAATTTCCTTTCCAGCCGATCCAGTTTGATATGAGTAATTATCCTTCCGGATTGTACATCGTTCGGGTAAAAACCGAGAATGATGTGCCTGTCGGTATGTTCAAAGTAAATAAGTTAGACTAATTTTTTAATCAAATAATTTCATGAAGTGCCAGAGGAGATCCTCATGGTGACGGCTGGCCTTTGATAAATTCGAAAATCTTATACTGATGAAAAAAGCATCCTTACTGTTTGTCTTTTTTATACTTGCCACTATTGCATTAGTGGCCCAAAATGTGCCTTCTGGCATGAAGTACCAGGCGGTGGCCAGAGATGCCAATGGTGAAGTTATCGCTCTGAAGACCGTTGGTGTTGAAATTCAATTATTAGCAGGTGGCCCTGACGGGAAAACTTCTTTCTCAGAAGTTCACCAGATTACCACAAATATTCTTGGATTGTTCACCATAACTATCGGAGAAGGGAAAAATAAAGCTGGACAACTCCAGGAAGTGCCCTGGAGCAGCTACGAAATTTGGATGAATATCGGATTGGATCCGGAAGGCGGTGAAAATTTTACCACCATTAGTACCACCAAATTATTAACAGTACCTTATGCTTTTCATGCAGCTACTGCTGATGAACTTGTCACTGGGGCAGGTGCTGAAAAAACTTCTGCATTCTGGAAAGTGGTTGGTAATAAACTGACCTTACCGGATTATCATTTTGTTGGTACCATTGATCACAAAGACCTGAATTTCAGAACCAACAGTATTGAAAGGATGGAAATTGACAAAGACGGAGATATTTTCATTAACAATAGTCTTGGGATTGGTCTTGATCTCGATGTTGGCAGGGATGCTCATATTGGACGTGATCTCGACGTAGATCGTAATGCCAATGTCGATTTTGATGTACATATCGGACAGGATCTTGACGTAGACCGTAATGCCAATGTTGATTTTGATGTGACCATCGGACAGGATCTGACAGTTGCCCGTGATGCGGAAATTGGAGATGACCTTACCGTAAAGAAAAATGTTAACCTAAATACAGAAGGTGGACAAACATTGAACAATGGTGATTTTACTGTTACCAACCTGAAGTCAACCTTGTTGTCCGGTACACTGACCGTGGACCTGGCTACTGACCTGAATGCTTCTCTTAATGTTGATGGTCCAAGTAACCTTCAGAGTACCCTTAATGTAAACAATAACAGTTCTACCAATTTGTCGGGTACATTATTGGTGCAGGATGATGCGACGTTCAATGAGCACGTATTATTGGATAATGCAGCATTAAGTTCTACTTCCGTAACTACGGGTGCTCTTGTTGTAAACGGTGGTGTTGGAATCGGTGAAAACCTGAATGTGGGAGGTATCGCCAAATTTGGAGGTCCTGTTGAGTTTGGAGGAGCTGTAAGTATTACAGATGAGACTCAGTCTGATGACTCAGGCACAGGAGCATTGATCGTAGCTGGTGGTGTTGGTATTGGAAAGAACCTGAACGTGGACGGAAAAACTCAGGTCAATAATACATTCAAGTTAGTAACAGGTAATGTAGTTTCGATCCCGGGAGGATATGATTCAGATCTCACCACTTCTTCAGCGGTTGGAACAGGTCACGTTGCTCATATCCAAAATACTGGAAATGGTAGTGGTATATTAGTCCAGGTAGGTGCCGGTACGCCACATGGAAAGAATAATTTTATCACGTTTCTCAATAGTAGTGGAGGCATCGTAGGTCGAATTGAGGGAGAAGATGGTAATGCAGACTTTTTAAACAATCGCGAATACCAGGATGATCTTGATTTTGCGGATGATGACATTACTTTGGAAAGTGTTGGTTTAGCCATTGTCGTTGCAGAAGGTGTAATGCAAACTATTGAATTGGCCGGTGCCATTGGATCTTCCACGGTTTGTGTAGGTTTGGTACCTTGTGTAACAGCTCCTTCTCCAGGTGAGATTGCTGCTGCGATTGCCATGGAAGTAATTGCCATCGCCAATATCGCACTTCAGGCTGCTAACCTTGCGATTGTTGTAGATAACAAACAACAGGTTATTGATACACACGTAGCACTTCAGGGAATCACTTTTGCTTCCGGTGCCGAAGATTACGCGGAATATCTGCCTAAACTGAATTTGGAAGATAAATTCTCTCCGGGAGAGGTTGTAGGTATGAAAAACGGATATATCTCTCATAATACCTGGGATGCTGATCGCATCATGGTGATTTCTCACAATCCAGCCGTTCTTGGTGGTTTGCCAGGTGGAGATGAAGAGCACAAATACGAAATGGTTGCCTTCCTTGGACAGATTCCTACCATGACTTTAGGTAAAGTTGCTGCAGGAGATTACATCCTCCCAAGTGGAAATGGCGACGGATTTGGTATTGCCAAGCATCCTGAGCGCATGACAGTACATGATTACAGCCAGATTCTGGGTGTGGCATGGGAAGATTCTAAGGATGCCGGATTCAATATGGTGAATGTTGCCGTAGGTTTGAATACCAATGACCTGTCAGGAATTGTTAGCCGTCAATCTGAAGAGATCAAGGAGCAAAAGAAAGAGATTGAAGCATTAAATGATAAAATGGATATTTTGGCTGAACTGGTTCCGGGTTTCCGCGAAGCAGCAGGATTGGAAGATAATCATGAAGGTCATGATCACAGCGATCACATCGAACCATTTGCAGATGGAAGTATCGAACAACAGGCTATCGATGCTGCTGGCAGAGGAGAAATGATTATGATCGAAATCACTCGTGAACATTTTGATGAGGGGCTTGAATTGGCAAGAAAGAAAATGTTGAGCGCGGGTGCTGAACTCGAAGGTCATCCTTTCTGGGAAAAGATCGACTCAGACCCATCCTACAAAGAATACGTATTTAATAAGACAAAGGCGAAAATGGACGAGACCCTCCATTACCACAACGACATCAATAAAAGAATGAGCCAGGATTAATTCCTTGGTAAGCTAGGTATGGTTTGAATTTCTCATTCCGGGAGCTCCCCGGTTTTTATAAAATCCCGGGAGCTCTCACAAACGTCCTAATTATGAAAAAAATAGCCACAAATATTTTTAGTTTCTTTGGCTACAAGGGTCTGATTTTAGGCTGTCTGTTAGTTTTGGCAGGTACGTTGACCGCCCAGGAAACCACAGTACTGCCATGGGATGGCTCCTATTCTCAGGAGAATGCCCCGCAAGGTGGTTTACGGTACCAGAGAACTTTATTTTTAATAACTCCCGATGAGATGGGACTGACAGAGCTTTCTGCAGGTACCATGATAAACTCCATCGGGTTTACTTATGCACAGGCACAGGGAGATACTACGAAAGGTGCTTTTAACGTATACCTGGAAAACACCACGGATACCGAAAGTCGCCTGGATCTGGCATGGACAACAACCACTGTAACGACAAATGAATTATACCTGGATGATCTCTTC
>QQUB01000603.1 GCA_008501835.1 Bacteroidota bacterium | reverse complement strand
GAAACCCAATCAGTCGTAGCGCCGCAATTGTCGATTATCGTAAAAGTCACTTCAATGGTTCCACAGTGATCTTCAAATTCTGCGGGAGCGTCATCGATAATGTTGTCAATACCGCTGCAGTCATCTGTAGCCATAGTCGCTAGTGCCACCCTTGCTGAATTGACCCAAATATCAAACCGAAGTGGATTTACATCTGCCGAAAGGCTGCTTAATTCACAGGAAACGGTATCGTTCAGTTCCGGGATATTTGCCAAAGGAGCTTGTGTGTCGGGGAGGATGGTAATCATCTGGGTAACAGTGGTTGTGTCCATATCGGCGATGGCTCTCCATATTCTGGTGAAAGATCCTCCGGTGCAGGGGTTGATAGCTGCCGGATTGGGGTTGTCAAATGGAGTTACACTGAATGTGGTGCCCATGTCGTCCATAGCCGTCAGGTCCATTTGAGCAGGAACCTCTGAAAGGCAGTTAACGGTAGTATCATTTGGTACCGGGTCAATGAATACCGGAGGGGCTTCCTGATATTTTTTAGCTGGATCAGTATTGGCCAGCGCGAGGTTTAACAGGGTGCTTAAAAGGAGACCTGTCAAAAAAGTAAGCTTTAAAGGGCGGAGTAGCTTTATCTTCATATCCTGTTCAATTAAATTTTAATCAAAGGGCGAATTGCGATTTGGGTTTGTACCGCAAAGTTGTTAAAAAAATATGCTCTTAGGTGAAAGATTTTTTTGCCGGTTCATCCGGAAAAATTGTTGTGCAACATAATCACCGGATAACAATTGCCAGCTTGAGGGGGAAAGGCTCAATTGTTGATACAACCGGAATGTGGAAAGGTCTGATTGTTTGCCGAAACCAGTCAAGGTCGGTAAAATCATGGGATATCGGTTTTTATGGATGTTTGGTACAGCTGCCTTCCAGATTAATACCGGAGGATACAACTGACCTGTAAAATAAGATGCAAATTAATTAATAATTGCCAATACTGCTATCTAAATGGGGGTATTTGAAGGAAAATGACAAAATTGGAGGGATGGAACGCGGGTTTGAACGGATTAAACGTATTGGGACGGATAATAATCATTTAAGGAAGTGGGAGATGCAGCCAACGGCTTACGGTTGACGACAGACGGTGAGAACAGGAGTTAAACAAGGTTCTGCCTTTGCATGGCCTGTGGGATGAAAGGCGACATCTTGTCGAAGGATTTTAGGGGAATAATCAATTTAAATCAGTTCAATCCCTTCGGATCTGTGCCTGGCTGCCGACAAAGGCAGGTGATATTTTTTACTCGAGGTCAAGCAGTCACTTTCCTTTCAGATGTAATATTTGTTGCATAAATCGCTGACCTCCTCAAATGTTACCTACTAAAAAAAATGTTACTTTTGAAGGGTAACCCTCTGTAACTAAGAGTATGGTTAAAAATTTATTCAAAATATTTCCCTTTGACAGTATATTATTCTAGAGTGCATGGAAAAATGGATGAAATGAAAAAATGGACAACTGGAAATAGATATATCTCATCCACTCATCCATCCTGTTAATCTTCCAAGGGGATTAAAAAAAATCATAGTAAGTGGCTGATTTTGAGATGATTAAAAATTTAGACAAACTCTAACCTGGTTCAAACTAAACCCAGAAATTTCTACACAACCAACTTTTGCTTATGATCAAGAAATATCTTTTACTGTTGTTCACCCTTTTTTCAGTAGTATTTGGTTTTGCCCAGGAGGTGTATGATGAGTGCGACGGGGCTATAAACCTCGGAGAGGCTCCTTCCTGCCCGGAAGCCGTTTTTACCAATGTTGATGCTACTACCAGTACCATTTATTCCACTCCTGATTTTGAGATCCCTTCTTGTTGGGATGATGTTGGGAATGATGTTTGGGCATCTTTTACAGTGCCTGCCGATGGGTCGTATGTGGACTTTCAAATAACAGTCGATGGGACAATTGAAGGACCGAATATGGATCCGTTATTTCAACCACGGGTGGCTTTGTACCGTGGAGAATGCTCTTTGGACGGGATGGTTGAACTTGCTTGTGAAGAAGCAAACGTAGGTAGTGGATCCGTACAGCTGGATATAGAAGGACTAACTCCCGGCGAAGAATATTTTTTGAGAATGAGTACTTATTCGGCCACAGCCACTCCAAACGACGGAGATTTTATGGTTTGTGTGGATACCATCCCTGCCAGTGTGATCGAGGTATCAGCCAATCCTATGACACTTTGCAATGCCCAGGAATTAACACAACTTAATGCAGAATCTACCGGCGGTGAGCTTGCTTTTTATTCATGGTCCCCTTCCGGATTGGTTACAGATCCGACTGTTGCCAACCCACTGGCCTTTCCTTTCGAAACCACGACGTTTACGATCACCGCCTATGAATTGGGGCAAAACCTGGTAGAGAACGGTGATTTTGAATCCGGTAATGTTGGCTTTACCTCGGAATATGATAATGTTGATGGCGATCTGAGTGGTCTTTGCCAGGGTTGTTATAATATCAATGATATGACGCCATCTCTTTGGACGCAATGTGCACCAATTGATGGAAATATGATGGTTGTGAATGGCGCACCCGAGGCAGATGTCAATTTATGGTGTCAGGAAGTTGATGTCATTCCCGGGGCGGATTATTTTTTCTCTTTTGATGTGCAAACGATCAATTCCCCTGCCCCGGAACTACAGTTGAGTGTAGATGGTAACCTGATAGGTAACAGTCTTTTTGGAAGCTGGCAGTGTAATGTTTTACAGTTTTTCGAAACGATCACGGTCGGGGCCAATACTACCATTGAAATATGTATTGTCAATCAAAGTATTTCGGCAGGTGGGAATGATTTTGGCTTGGATAATATCAACTTCAGTACCTATACCGAACAAACGGATTCGGTGACTGTGGAGGTTTCCAACTTAACTTCACAACTGGCTAACGTAACTGCAGATGGTTGTCAGGCCGGTTGTTCCGGAAGTGCAGAAGTGATCGCCAGTGGAGGTATCGGTACATTGAGTTTTGAATGGTCAAATGGACAAAGTACTCCTGAGGCAAGTAATCTTTGTCCGGGACCGAATGCTGTTACCATTACTGATGAGGCGGGGTGCGCGGTCATTCAGGAGGTGAATATTCAGCCCTCTCAGTTTACTGTTTCCGTAGTTTCCCTTGGCAACCCATGTGAAGCCAGTACTATCGGAAGCGCTCAGGTTATTGCCTCAGGAGGCACAGAACCTTATGTCTATATGTGGGATAATGGAGAGACAACAGAAATAGCGGTAAATCTTTCGGAGGGAACTCATTCGGTTACAGTTACGGACGCCACGGATTGTGAAGCGATTGGAGAAGTGGAAATTGTGTTATTGCCAGACGGCTTTTCCGTGGAAATCGTAGCCAGCGAGGATACTTTATGTGCCGGGGAAAGTGTGCAATTGACAGCTATAAGCGAAGGGGCGGATGAATTTTTGTGGAACACAGGAGCTACGGGAAGCGAGGTTACTTTTTCCCCGGGATCAACAGCTTATTATGAAGTAACTGCAAAACGACTTGGAGATAATATTATTGAGAACGGTGATTTCAGTGCCGGCAACGCTGGCTTTATCAGTGATTATGACGATGCTATCGGTTTGGGTCTGGGCGGAGCCTGGGGGCCATTATCACTGGAGGGCACTTATGCGGTTACGAATGACCCGTCTTCCGTTCATACTAACTTCATTGCTTGCGAGGACCATACCTCGGGCACAGGCAATATGATGGTGGTCAATGGCTCAGGATTAGCCAATCTGCCTGTTTGGTGTCAAACAGTTACCGTTGATCCAGGGTTGACCTATCAGTTTTCCGCCTGGGTGACTTCAGTTGTAGCTAACAACCCTGCGGTATTGCAATTTTCAATTAACGATAATCTGCTTGGCAGTCCCTTCGAAGCTGAACTGGCCACGTGCGAATGGACCAATTTTTTCGAAATTTGGGAAGCTAACGGTGCCACCTCAGCTGAAATTTGCATCGTCAATCAAAACACCGGAGTGGCCGGAAATGACTTTGCCCTTGATGATATTGAACTGGTGCCTGTTTGTGTAGCAACGGCAGGGATTACTATCCAGGTCAGTGATCTGGAAGCGTTTACGACCAACGTGGAGCCTGTTTCCTGTGAGACGAACTTTGGATCGGCCGTAGCTTTGGCTATCAATGGGATGGATCCATACACTTATTTGTGGTCCAATGGAGAAACCACTGCTGAGGTCAATAATTTTGAAGCCGGGACTTATACGGTTACGATTACGGATGCCTTTGGATGTACCGCGGAAGCTTCAGCAGTAATTGAACCCGGACCATTTGTGGTTATCGATGAAGTGGTAACTACTCCTGTAACATGCGGACCTATTTCTGGAGACGTAATTACTATCATTCCAGGTAGCGCAGAGGTATTCCCCGGGGCAGGAGATGAACCTTTTACCTTTAGTCTGGACGGAGGCACGACATTTCAGGACAGTTCTGTTTTCGAGGATCTTGATCCTGGCCTTTACATTGCCACGATCCGCGATGACAATGGCTGCCTGGCCCAGATGGAATTTGAGATAGGGGATGTGGAATTGCCAACAGTGCAAATCGTTACCGATGGAGAATTCAATCTCTGTGATGGTGGAAGCATTGATCTCAGCCTTGAAACTACCGGAAATATTGTAAGCTATCTTTGGTCCAATGATGAAACAACTCCGGAGATCACCTATTCCGAAAGCGGATTGATCGATGTAATTGTCACGGATGACAATGATTGTGCTGCTTTTTACAGTATAGAAATCGAGGATTGTATTGATTATCGAATTCCCAATGTTTTTACACCTAATGGAGATGAATATAACGATGTGTTCAAGGTGTATTCGTCGGGCGGAATTGTTGTAAAACGCATGCAAATATTCAACCGTTGGGGGAACCTTGTTCACGATAGTACAGAACCATGGGACGGGAACTATAAGGGCGAACCTCATCAGGCGGATGTATTGATTTACATCATTGTCCTGGAGACTGCCGAAGGTGAAGTGGTTGAGAATGGAGAGATAACATTGCTGAGGTAATTATGAAAAATGTAAACACATAGGCACATAGTTCAGAAAGGAAAAGTAGCAATTATGAACTATGTGCCTATGTGTTTTTAAAAACATGACTTTGAAATTTCAATTGGAATATGCTTCGCATTCTTAGCATAGGGATATTTCTTTGGTGTTTTAACCTTGTGTCCTTGGCACAGCAATTTACCTGTTCGGGTGATTTGATTCTGGCTATTTCTCCTGATGCGGATTTCAGTCATTTTTACAATATTGTCATTGAAGGAAATCCCGGAGCAGTTTTGTCTTTTGATCAGTTTTCCAATAATCCAGGTCCTTACCTTAATGCCATTGGTTATCGTCAGACAGATAATTTTGTTTACGGAATAGCTCCCAATTCTCATGATTTGTTCCGACTGGATGCTTTGGGCAATGTTTCCTTTTTACATCATTTTAATTCTTTTGATGATCAGAAAAGTTATAATGCCGGAGCCGTTACTCCAGATGGTAAGTATCTGGTAGTTTTGAGCGGCCAGGCCAGCAGTGCTCCATTCCGAAGCCTGGAAATCATTTTGATAGATCTGGAATCCGCGGACTATGAAACGACGGTTACGCCAATAACCACCATGTCAGGAAATGCGGTTTACAGTCTTGATATTGCCTTTGATCCTTATACGGGGGATCTGTACGGATTTGACGGAAATAATGGCCGACTGCTGACCATTCAGTTGTTCAGTGGACAGGTAGATGATTTAACTTTTCCTGCTACCGGCAATATAAGCATCATGGCAGCTCTCTTTTTCGATGCCTTTGGGGAATTGTACGGTTATGCTAAGCATTTAGGCCAGCCAGGCATCAAAGCTTTTTATCATTTAGACAAAAATTCAGGTGAGCAGCAGTTTCTATTGGAGGGCCCTCTGGCATCTGCTTCGGATGGATGTAGTTGCCCCTACCGGGTGGAACTTTTGAAATCGGTTGACCCTCAAACAACCGGGGCATGTACTGAAGTGGAATACCGGTTTGAAGTAGCTAATGCCTCGGGCCTAACGCAGACATTGGTAAACTTCAATGATGAATTACCAGAGGATTTCCGGGCCGTTGAGGTTTATGGAAATACTTTTGGAGGGCAGATTACAGGATTAGGAACTAACACTATTCAAATCAATGATATGACCATCCCGCCCGGGATCGATACTTTTTATGTTCGGGTGGAAATAGGCAGTGTTCCTCCAGGGGTATATAAGAACATGGCACAGCTCACCAATCTGCCCTACGAGATGGGAAGTGTGGAATATTCTGACGATCCTTCGACTATGGCTATGGATGATTCAACGGCTGTCGGGATTCTCGAGACGGATATAGATGTTTTTGACCAGGAACTTCAGATGTGCCCGGGAGATACACTTCTACTGAATGGAACCATTGGCCAGTTTATTTACCAATATACCTGGTCGAATGGTGCGACCGGCCCAATACTTGAAGTTACGGAAGGAGGCGTTTATGAATTATATGCCCAAAATGATTGCGAACCTAAAACCATCACTTTTTATGTGGAAGAGGTTGCATCAGGAATCGCTTTTGATCTGGGACCGGATTTATCTTTGGCGTTGGGTGATATGACTGTTCTCGACCCGGAAATATTGAATGCCAGCGAGATGTTTTTTAACTGGTATTCGTCAGATAACGCAACCAATCTTTGTGATAATTGTACGGAGCTCACCATTGCTCCTTTTCAAAATACCACTTATTATTTAGCTGTAACCGATCAGAATGGTTGCTCCTACCTGGATAGCATTCAAGTGAAGGTTGAAAAAAATTATCAGATATATGTCCCGACTGGGTTTTCCCCAAATAGTGATGGTGTCAATGATTTTTTCAGGCCTTACGGCAAATCAGGCATACAAGTGGACCAGTTCCAGATATTTGACCGCTGGGGAGGGTTGATGTATAATGTTGAATCTATTCCTCTTGGAGATGATTTTCCGGGCTGGGATGGCAAAGTGAATGGCTCTCTTGTAGCTGGCGGAGTTTATGTCTGGAGAATACGGGCCCGTTTTGCTGATGGTTTTGTTAGGGAATTCTCAGGTAGTGTGACAGTGGTTTTTTGATGCCTTTGGTTCTACATTTTACACCTGCCCCTGCGTCTGCAGGCAGGTTATGCGATTGGATATCCTACTGTTCCATTACGGTTTTTAATGAATGAAATTTCCCCAAAAAGGTAGATATTTGAATGAAGAATGAGAAAGGACCAGGACAGAACCGCAGAACCGCAGAATGTCCAATATCCAATGTAGAAGGGAGTAAAATTAATCTAGCATTTTGATCCGAAAAATGGTAAATTTGACATTCGTCAAAATCTCTTATCATGTTCGTGAAAATGCTGCGCTCTGTAACTTTGATTAGTTTCCTTTTCGTTTTAAATCTTCCTGCCCAGAATGTTTTTATCAGTGCTCTTTCAAGCCCTAATGAGCCTTGCATAAAAATGGACCCCAATCAGCCCAATGTTCTTTTGGCTGCAACCAATATCAACAACCTATACGTAAGTCTGGACACCGGTCATACATGGATCCACCAATACCTGTCCTCAACTTATGGCGTTTGGGGTGACCCGGTTATTGATGTAGATACTGCCGGACATTTTTATTTTTTCCATTTGTCCAACCCTTCTGATGGCAACTGGATAGACAGGATCGTTTGTCAGAAATCAACAGACAACGGAAATACCTGGAATAATGGTAGTTACATGGGATTGAACGGGACCAAAGCCCAGGATAAGGAATGGAGTATCATCGACCGCAACAATAACAATATTTACGTCACCTGGACCCAGTTTGACGACTACGGAAGTACCAGCAGTGCGGATAGCAGTTTGATCCTTTTTTCAAAATCAACAGACGCAGGAGAGACCTGGTCGGAGGCTAAAAGAATAAATAAGGTTGCCGGTAATTGCATCGACAGTGACGATACTGTAGAGGGTGCAGTTCCTGCTTTGGGACCAAACGGCGAAATTTATGTCGCCTGGGCCGGCCCTTCAGGACTTGTATTCAATCGATCACTTGATCAGGGGGAGACCTGGCTGGAAGAAGAAATCTTTATCGATGCTTTTCCGGGAGGATGGGATATGTCCGTGCCGGGAATTTATCGATGCAATGGCCTTCCGGTGACCAAATGCGACCTGAGCGGAGGACCAAACCATGGGACCATTTATGTCAACTGGACGGATCAG
>QQUB01000136.1 GCA_008501835.1 Bacteroidota bacterium | reverse complement strand
CCGGAGAGTTAAAAACCCTGGTAATTGACCCTGGCCATGGAGGTCATGACCCGGGTTGTCTTGGGAAAAAATCAAGGGAGAAACATATAGCCCTGTCCATTTCCAAAAAACTGGCGGCAGCCATAAAAAAAGCACATCCGGATGTAAAGGTGATTCTGACCAGGGATTCTGATGTTTTTATTCCACTCCACAAACGAGCGGCTATTGCCAACAGGAACAATGCGGATCTTTTTATTTCCATCCATTGTAATTCCATGCCTCCCGGAAACGGCCATGTTCACGGAACAGAAACATATGTTATGGGGTTGCATACGGCTCAACACAATCTGGATGTTGCCAAGCGGGAAAATGCCTCCATACTTTTGGAAGCTGATTATGAAAAAAATTATGACTACGACCCAAATTCACCCGAAGGCCATATCCTGCTCAGTATGTTCCAAAATGCCTACCTGGAACAAAGTATACTGTTTGCTGAACAGGTAGAAAAGCAATTCAAAGCCGTGACCAACAGAAAAAGCAGAGGGGTAAAACAGGCCGGCTTCGTCGTATTGAAAGAAACCACTATGCCTAGTGTGCTGATTGAAACTGGATTTTTAAGCAATACGAAAGAAGAAAATTACCTATACACCAAAAAAGGACAGAACCAGGTGGCTGAAGCAATGCTTAATGCCTTTTCCAATTATAAATCACAAGTGGAAATAAATACCGGCGCCCCGGTTGCCAGCAAAGAGGTGAAGGTTACGCCTCAACCCATTCCTACTGTTCCGGCACATCAGGACAAAGCTCTGGCCAAAGAAGTTCCACCTCAAACTTCTAACGAAGTTTATTACACCATCAATGAACCCAAAAGCTACGAATACAACCCTCCCTCACCTCCTTCCTCTCCACGACAGGATGCGCCCAAACAACCGAGGGAACTGAGCGCAGATGAAATTTTCAAACCTGTTGAGGAAACACCAACTTATTCTACTTATCCCGGACTGGATTATGGAAATCGGAATTCACAAACCTATGATGTACCCTCGGATTATGGAACAAAAGAATCCAATTCGGTGACCCGCAAATCACCGGTAACACGAAATGTTTCTATTGATTTCAGGGTACAACTGGCAGCCTCGCCCTACGTATTAAATACAAATACCTCCAAATGGCAAAACACCGGTTACCTTATCGAAATTGTCCAGGAAGATAACCTGTACAAATACCAGGCTCGGAAGCTATCTTCCCTTAACCAGGCTTTGGAAGCCAAATCAGATTTGCGGCAAAAAGGATTTTCTGATGCCTTCATTGTTGCTTACCAAAATGGGAAACGCATCTCCATAGAGGAAGCCAAACGGCAATTAGGCATTAAATAATGCTAAATCAAAATCGTTAAACCTTCTTTCTGCGAATTATTTACCAGGTTGCGAGCCTGCCTCCTGACGACGGCAGCCAGGTTACGTGGTACAAGTTATGAGTTGGATTTTTGTAATTGATTTTTCAATATTTCAGCTTGTATTCCGTAAGGTGAATGAAAAAAATTTATTAATTTTTATTAACCCCTAACTCGAAACCTGTAACCTGCAACTAGAATAATACGTGACGCTTATCTACAAAGTCAGATAATATTTCTAAAAAGTTACGACACTCTTGCCCGTAAGAGCGTTGTTTATTGTAGTAATATATATCTTTGCACGTCATAAAAAATGAACCAATAATAATAATGGCTAAAGAAATAAAAATCGGTATTTTGGCAATAGTTGCCATCGCGCTTTCTTTTTGGGGTTACAAATTCATACTAGGGTCCAATATCCTGATCCAGTCCAACTCCTATAAAGTATTATATGAAGATGTCGAAGGACTCCAAATTGGAACCCAGGTCCGGATAAGCGGTGTCCCTAAAGGAGTTGTTGCCAGCATTCAATTACTTCCTGATGACAAAGAGCACGTTTTAGTTACTCTCGACCTCGAAAAGGGAATTCGTGTTCCAAAAAACACCAATGCTGTGATTATCTCAACCAGCATGATGGGAGCCAAAGCGGTTGTCATGGAATATGATGCTCCCTGTACGGGTGACGATTGCGCGGAACCAGGTAGTTACCTCGCAGGTGAAACAAGAGGGCTTCTGAGTTCAATGGCTAGTCCTGAAATAATTGAACAATACATGGACATCATCAAAACCCAAATGCAGACATTGGTTGATTCCCTGAATGCTGCCTTGTTATCAGGAGATGAAGGTGGCGTGGCTGAAATGATGACCGATCTAAGAGAAACTATGGCCAACCTCAATTCCGGGACAGGAAAACTCGACCAATTGCTGAGTGCTTCCTCCGGAAATATCAATAAATCCCTGGCCAGTCTTCAAACGCTAACGGCTGAACTGGAGGACAAAAAAGATAATATCGGGAGTATTGTTGAAAATGCGGATAAGGTGACCAAACAATTGGCCGATGGAGAGATTGAAAGTACCCTCCAGGAGGTAAATGCCGCAATTAAAAACCTTAAAGCAACCCTGGCTACAGCAGATAGTACGCTTGAAGGATTGACCACTGTGCTGGAAGGAGCCAACAAAGGAGAAGGTTCACTGGGCAAATTAATAAAAGATGAATCCCTGTACAACAATCTTAATACAATGAGCCAAAGGATCGATTCTTTAGTAGCAGATTTCCAGGCAAGACCTTATAGATACGTACCCCTTAAAAGCCAGAGAAAAGTAGAAAAAATTGACAAAAAGGACGAATCACACTAAACACAATGGCTGAAAAGGCTGCTTTAAACAAAAAAATTGGCATTGTAGGCGGAGGGCAACTGGGAAAAATGCTCGCTATCGCTGCCGGACCAATGCACCTCCAGATTTCTGCCCTGGATAAAACAAAAGATTTTCCTGCCGGGCCTTTTGTCCATGAATTTTTTGAAGGTGACTTCAAAGATTATGATGACGTTTACAATTTCGGAAAGGACAAAGATGTCGTCACCATTGAAATTGAACATGTCAACGCAGAAGCATTAATGCAGTTGCAAAAAGAAGGCATAAAAGTTCACCCGAATCCTGAAAGCCTGAATATTATCAAAGACAAGGGGCTTCAAAAACAATTCTACCAAGAAAAAGGATTCCCCACTTCGGGCTTTAAGATTTATGAGGGTCCGGAAGCCATACAAGCCGCGGTAACTTCCGGAGAGATTACTTTGCCCTTTGTCCAAAAGATGTGTCGTGGAGGTTACGATGGAAAAGGTGTTAAAGTAATTAAGACTCCAGAGGATCTCAAATCCATGCTTCCAGGAGAAAGCCTGGTCGAGGATTTGGTAGATATAGATAAAGAACTGGCAGTTATAGTGGCCCGAAATGAATCGGGAGAAACCAAAGCCTTTAATGCCGTGGAAATGACCTTCAACCCGGAAGCCAACCTGGTGGAATTTCTGTTATGTCCTGCCCGAATAGCACCGGAAATTGAAGAAAAAGCAGAAAGCCTGGCAGAGGAACTAATTTGTGAATTTGACATCTGTGGACTACTCGCCATTGAGTATTTTTTAACTCCATCAGGTGAACTTTTGGTTAATGAAGTTGCTCCCAGACCCCATAATAGCGGGCATCACACCATTGACAGTTGTTATACCTCACAGTTTGAACAACACCTCAGGGGGGTGCTCAACCTTCCTTTGGGCAGCACCAGGATCAAGTCTCCTGCAGTCATGGTAAATCTATTGGGAACAGAGGGCTTTACCGGTTCGGCAATTTATGAAGGCCTCGACAATTGTTTGGCCATTGAAGGCGTTAATCTTCACCTTTATGGAAAAGAAGTAACCAAGCCGTTCCGAAAAATGGGTCACGCTACCATACTGGATGACGATTTGGACCAGGCCATCCTAAAAGCAAAAAAAGTCCAAAACGAACTCCGGATTATTGCTTAACACATAATTGGGTTTTATGAAATATAACTGGCTCAACAGTTTTTTTTGCCTGGTGTTTCTGGGCTTCATGACCAGCTGTGGTGAAAATACTTTCAAACAGGGGGAGATGTTATATAAAACTCAATGTGCCAATTGCCACATGTTGGATGGACAGGGATTACAATCGCTCATCCCCCCTTTGGCAGGTTTTAAGTTTTATCCGGAGAACAGAGCCCAGATTGCCTGTATTATCACCAATGGTTTTAAGGACACCATTCGTTATAACGACCGGATTTATACAGAACCGATGGAGGCCATTCCAAATCTTACAGAAGCAGAGATCACCAACATTATCAATTATATCAATCATGCCTGGGGCAACGATTTTGGATATGTCAAGATCAGTGATGTAGAGGATGCCCTGAATGATTGTAAATGATTGGTCTGATTCAGCTTTAACCTTTTACCAATAGATTCGTATACCTCAAAATCAGGCAATGTCTTCAACTTGCCTCTCCCCTATTTATGGTAAGGATATTTTCAGTAAAACCAAATGAACACTATTGGTTACAAAAAGACGGCCGAAAACTATTTTGGCAACTTTACGACATCAAATTTTTGATTCTCCTGCGTAATAACAAAAAAGAAACTTATTTTTAGCTCGAAAAAAAACATTATCCACAATATGAAGCGTTTATCCTTTTTTATTTTATTACTTTTTTCAGTCACTCTGGTTACAGCACAACCGGTAAATGACGATTGCGACGGAATCATTGATCTGGGCATACCTCCTACTTGTCCCGACGACATGATATACAGCAACGTAGATGCCACCCCAAGTGACATAGGTTTTGGAAATATTCCCGATTGTTTCAATGGGGGAACCGTTCAGAATGATGTCTGGTTCATGTTCACAACCAGTGATACGATTTTTGATTACACCATTTATCTGGAAGGGGCAGATGATAACGGCAATTCAATCATGAATCCTCAGATAGCTCTTTATCGCGGAGATTGTACCTTTGATGGCCTTTCAGAAATAGCCTGTATCTCTGCCGATCAGGGAGAAACTTATCTCGAACTGGATGTTTTAGGCCTGACACCAAACATTCAGTATTTCATCAGGATCAATGATTATTCAGCGACAGCAACCCCCAATTGGGGAGAATTCAGATTATGTATCGATGAACTTGAACCTATCAATACCATAGATGATGGAGGATCAACGCTTTGTTCAGGAGAACTTTATGATTCGGGGGGACCAGAAGGCGATTATACAAATAATGAGGATTATACCTTTACTATTTGCCCTGATCAACCTAACGCCTGTATAACCTTTACCCTGGAATATTACAATATTGAAGTATCGGACTTCGGAATTACTGACCAACTCATTTTTTATGATAGTGATGAAGCTGATCCAAACGCCTTGATTGCCAACCTGGCCGGAAGTGGATTCCAGGACCTCGGTGGTGGAGGTGTATGTTATATGGTTCAGGCAACAAGTGGATGTCTGACCGTACAATTTATTTCTGATGGCGCGAATTCCTTTGATGGATGGGCGGGCTCCTGGGAATGTTCGAACCAGGCCTGTGACCCAATAACACCAATTACGGTAGAAAATAATATAACTGAAGAACAAATTCTTGATTTCATTACCACACCTCAAACTACGGTTGAGATCACTGATATCAATTGTGCTGATGAAGCTTATGGTATTTTTGAAGCAGGTGACAACTCGGATCTTGGACTAGAAAGAGGCCTCCTGCTGACAAGTGGTGACCTCGATTGGGCCATTGGACCAAATAATGATGGTGGTGGTGGAAACTTTAACAGTAATAATGGTTTCCCGGGTGACGATGACCTTGATTATTTGTCCATTACTTTTGGTGACGGAGACCTTTCCAATGATGCCTGTATCCTTGAAATGGATGTATTTGTAGCTACGGATGAATTGGTTTTCGAATATGTATTTGGTTCGGAGGAATATCCTGAATTCGTCAATCAATTTAACGATATTTTCGCCTTCCTGATCTCTGGTCCCGGTATTGTCGGTGACCCGAATATGAACGGTCAGGAAAATATTGCGGTATTACCCGATGGCTCGAATACATTTGTGGAGATCAACAGTGTAAATAACCTCCTAAACTGGGAATACTACCGGGATAATACACTCGGACAAAGTATACAATATGATGGATTGACCTCAGATTATCTGGGTGTTAAAAAGAGTCTCACTGCACGATCAGATGTAATCCCTTGTAATACCTATCATCTTAAACTGGCCATTGCTGACCGTGGGGACTTTGCGTGGGATTCAGGAGTATTCATTTCTGAGCTCAAAGGAGGCTCTCCGGATATGGCCATCAACTTTAATTCTGGTATTGATTACCTTATTGAAGATTGTACTGATCTTCCTGACGATCTTGTAATTTCATTGAGTTCTCCTCAGGATGATACAGTAAGTTATAATGTAGTTATTGGCGGTATAGGTACAGCCGAATTGGGCGTTGACTACCTCCTGGATATTCCTGACATGATTGTTTTCCCTCCGGGCACAACAGAATTGTCCTTCCCGATTACGGTGCTTTCAGACCTTGAAGAAGAACCTATTGAAACCATTCAGATTGCTCTGACCAGTGATTTTGGATGTGGATTGATCGAATTGACCAGTGTAGCTGTTGAATTGCATGATGCTCTTTCTGTAGACATCGTTCCTGACACTGATACTACCTACGTCTGCGCTGGAACCAGTGCTTCTTTAGGTGTTATTGGAGCATCTACTTATTTCTGGACACCAGTTTCCATTATGAGTGATGCACAATCACCTAACCCTTCTGCTACTCCTACTGAAAGCCAGTGGGTATCTGTAGTGGGTAATGTAGGAATTTGCTCAGCGGAAGATTCCATTTACCTTGAAATCATCGACCCTGTGATCGCAATCAACGCCGTTGATCCAATTGCTATCTGCCAGGGAGACAGTGTCACGCTTCAAGTCATTGATAACGTTAACCACTCCGGGCTTTCCTGGTTGCCAACCACCGACATTAGTGATCCAAATGGTTCGGGTGTTGAAGTCTATCCGGATGTTACGACTGATTACATTGCAACCGTAAACCTCTTCGGATGTACCGTAAGCGATACCGTTTCGATTGATGTATCACCGTTTACTTTCCCTGAATTGGCAGAAGACACCACTATTTGTGAAAATTATAGCGTTCAACTGGCATTTCTTGAACAATTGGGTACCACAACCTACGAATGGTCACCGGCTGAAACAGTTGATGATCCGATAAGTGCAACCCCGATTGCTACACCGGATGCTACTACCACCTACCAGATCATTGCCACGAGTGCCAATGAAGCTTGTAGTGATACTTCAGAAGTTACGGTTACTGTTCTGCCAGCAGATATTGATATTACTAACCCGGACACAACCTTTATATGCTTGGGTGAAACCATTGACTTAACAGCGATTACCAGCCTTGGAACTCCTGACAATGTCCAGTGGACCTCAAGTGACGATAGTGTCACAGAAAATGATGTACTTACCATCACGGTTACTCCTGATCTTACAACTCAGTACCTTACTACTTATGAAGTTGGCAACTGTGTTGTATATGATTCGATTGTGGTAAGAGTGGATTCCTTACCGGCATCCCTGATAACTGCGGTCCCTGAAAAAGACCCGTATTGTGTAGGAGAAACCGTAACGTTACTTTCACCAACCTACGAACCATCCAGTTTCCCTGACATGGAACTGCAATGGCTGCCCGGATTAGGTTATGAAACACCGGATTCTCTGTGGAATATGGTGCTCATCACTCAGGATACTTTTGAATATCAAAGAATCATCAATAATAATGCTTGTATAGACACCGCTTCGATAATATTGAATGTTATTCAACCACCGACGGTCTCCATTGAGGATCAAATCATTTGTCCGGGGGATCAGGTGACCATGGAAGCCACTTCCGACGCTCCAGATGGAGTTGAGGAGGAATTCGAATGGAGCTATAACGGGATGACCTCTTCAGATGAGATCCTGCAAACCGGTCCGATTTTCGAATCAACTGCAGTAACACTCAGCTATAATTATGGAGATGGTTGCGGACCTGTAACAGCCTCTGCTAATGTCACAGTAATAGGAAGCGATGTAACTGTTTTAGTCGATACAGAACCTGATACCGTTTTTGCGGGTGGAAGTGTCTTGCTTAATGCAACGGTTGAATCCGACCTTCCACTTACCGGCACTCTTACCTATGACTGGTACATTGAAGGAGAACTTGTCGGCACCAGCACTGTTCCAACATTAACAGCAACCAATATTCAAGGCGGTTCTGATGAATTCACCACCCTTCTTGTAGAAGTTGTGGTAACCACAGAAGAAGGCTGTAC
>QQUB01000960.1 GCA_008501835.1 Bacteroidota bacterium | reverse complement strand
TATTCAATTATACCATAGATCCACACGGTGCAGTGGGCTATCTGGCATTAAAATCTTACCAGGAGAACCATAAAAACACCACTGGAATAATTCTCGAAACTGCCCACCCTTCCAAATTCAAAGATGATATGGAGAACATTTTAGGAGAAATAATAGCAGTTCCTGAAAGGTTAGCGAGACTTTCTGACCTCAAAAAGGAAGCTCATAATATGTCAATTGACTATAAACCTTTTAAAGATTTCCTCCTCAAAAACTATAAGTGATCCTCATTTTGATATAAATTCTTTCACTTTTTGAATCAAAGCAAGGGACATTCTCAGACTCCAAGCGGCAACTTTTAGTTAAAAGTTGCCGCTTCTTTTTTGGAGAAACTTCGCTTTTCAAGAGTTATAATGTAAATACTGGTATCCATCCAATGAACTTTATAACAACATTTTGATCTGTTCCAGACTGATTTTACATTTGAATAAGCTCATTAAAATTGAGAAATACCTCAAAAAAATAAGATCACTTTAGTTACATTAAAGCCACTTTTAGTTTAAACCAATTTCATTTTTTTTTAAAAAAATTCACCCTGGAAGCCTGATTTGAACCCTGAATGTTCCACGTGGAACATTACCTACAAATTCATTTTTTGATGAAAAATCAAAATCAAAATGAGGAAAATGGATTTTCATTATCAAATAAAACAGATCAAAATGCCCACAATTGGATTTTCAAAACAACATATTAATCATTCCATTATTGAAGTATCAGCTTTTTGAATTCATTTTTTTCGGAAAAATTACAACTTAGGTATTATTAAAATGAAGTCGATTCGGTAAAATGACATCCTTTTTTCATATCAATTACGAGAAAAAAAATGGTCACAAAAAGCTCATCCTACAAAAAAAAACACTATTGCATTTTTACCTATTCCTTTTTTTGCAACAAAATATTCCTACTGATGGAAGATAAATTTTCATTTGTCAATTTCTATAGCGTTTAAAAAATCAATGTCCTTGATCAAAATAAATTCAAATACGAAAAATATTCAGTTCATAGAAATTTTCATTTTCTCGTGTTTTCCATATTTCATAGACTGTACAACGACTAAGGTGGAATTTCTGTGTGAACACGAGAAAAATCACGTTTTTTAGCAAAATTTCTATTTTTATAAAATTCAAAAATTCAGAAACAAATTAAAATTATATTATATTCTTTAAAAATAAATATGTTTTGAACATTTTTTTATTAAACCTGTTTCTTAATAAAATTATCTTTGTTGAAACGAACTGAAATTTATGCTCAATTATAATAACCCACAACTCGTCATTGAATCAGCCAAAGCAAAGGAAGGAAAAATTACCTGGCGAAGTCCATCCAATATTGCCATCATAAAATATTGGGGAAAACATGGAATTCAACTTCCCAGAAATCCTTCCATAAGTTTTACTTTGGAAAATGCCTATTCCGAAACCACACTTGCTTATCGACCTAAAGATGTGGATAGTAGTTATAATGAGATTTCCATGAATTTCATTTTTGATAGAAATCCAAATGAGCAGTTTAAAAATAAAACGGTAAAGTTCTTTGAGAGCATCCTTGATATTTTTCCGTTTCTGAAACAATTTCATTTTGATATAACATCCAGGAACTCTTTTCCTCATTCTGCAGGAATTGCTTCTTCCGCCTCCGGCATGAGTGCTTTGTCATTATGTATCTGTAGTTTAGAACATAAATATTTCAACACCCTTGACGATGATGCCGCTTTCCGTCAAAAGGCCTCCTTTGTTTCCAGGCTTGGATCGGGAAGTGCGTGCAGGTCTATCTACCCAGGGATGGCACTTTGGGGAGAAAGTCCCGAATGGACAGGATCCTCCGACCTGTATGCCATTCCTGTTGATGATACTCATGAAGTTTTCAAATCCTACCACGATGATATCCTGATCGTCAGCAAAGGCGAGAAGTCCGTCTCCAGCCGGGCAGGTCATGGATTAATGGATGAAAATATTTATGCTGACAACAGATACAAACAGGCTAAAAACAGGCTAAGAAATCTCAAATCAATTTTGCAGCAAGGAGATGTGGAGGCTTTTGGAAAAATTGCAGAAAGTGAAGCTCTCGTTTTACATGCGCTGATGATGAGTTCGAATCCACCCTACATCCTGATTAAACCGAATACACTATTAATGATTGAAAAGATTCATCATTTTCGAAAAGAAATGAAAGTTCCATTATACTTTAGTCTGGACGCCGGACCTAACCTTCATTTATTATACCCGGATGAAGTCAAAACTCAGGTTCAGGAGTTCATTACTTCAGAACTTCTTCCACATTGTGAAAACGGGCAATGGATCAAGGATAAAGTCGGCCGCGGACCATTACAGATGGATTGATCCAACATCCATTCTTTTTGGTCGTTTATTATGTAACCTTAAATTGGTTTCATCGTCAAACATATAAATTCACTTTGCACATGAAGTTATTAAAGCATACTTTTCTGTTATTCACCATTATTGTTCCGGTTTTATGCTGTGGACAGGAAACACGCCCTGATAATGCAAATTGTATGAATGAGAATTTTGACAAAAAAGTGAATCAACTGCTGAGTTACACAGTGCCTGTTATGGATGTTGACAAATTGCAGCAGCTACAGGATGATGTAATCATTCTTGACGCCCGGGAAAGGGAGGAATACGATATCAGTCATATTAAAGGTGCTCAATATATCGGGTATAAAAAACTTGAAAAAGATAAGCTAACCTCCATTCCAAAAGATACCAAAATTGTAGTTTATTGCTCTGTTGGATACCGAAGTGAAAAGATCGGTGAACGACTGCAAAAGATGGGTTACACCAATGTCCATAATTTATACGGAAGTATTTTTGAATGGGTAAACAGGGGAAATCCGGTTGTGGATAAAAATGAAAAAGTCACCACTCAGGTGCACACCTACAATAAAAAATGGAGTCAATGGGTCGATAGACCCCAGGCTAAAAAAGTCTGGTAATTCTCTTAATAAATTAGTTCAATTCTTCCCTTCTGCTATCATGTCAATTTTGACAGTTTGATCCCGGATTAAGCTGTGAAAATAAACAGCACAATAAACTCAATTATTCCGTGCCAATAGCTAATTTTGCAAATCACTTATTCCAGGTGAGTAACTGAACACCCACTTACCTGGTACATAATAACAACTTAAAAGTAGCTATAATGGATATTTTTCAAAAGCTCAGAGAAGAAAGAGGTCCTTTAGGAAAATGGGCTTCCTACGCACATGGATATTTCATGTTTCCAAAACTGGAAGGCGAGATCGGTCCCAGAATGAAATTCCAGGGCGAAGAAAAGATTGTCTGGAGTGTTAATAACTACCTCGGATTAGCCAATCATCCTGAAATCAGAAAGGTTGATGCTGAAGCAGCCAAAGAGTGGGGCCTTGCAACACCCATGGGTGCCAGAATGATGACTGGTGAAACCAAGTACCACGAACAACTGGAAAGAGAGCTGGCAGATTTCGTAAAAAAAGAAGAAGTCATGTTGCTCAATTTTGGCTATCAAGGTATTATGTCAGTCATTGACGCCCTGTTGGATCGTCATGATGTGGTAGTTTATGATAAAGATAATCATGCCTGTATCTATGATGGCATCCGGATGCAACTTTGTAAGCGATTGCCATTTGAGCACAATGATATCCAGAGCTTTGAGAAGCAAATGGAAAAAGCTCAGGTATTGGCAGAAAAAAGTGGTGGAGGTATCCTCGTAATCACTGAAGGAGTATTTGGTATGCGTGGAGAGCAGGGAATTCTCAAAGAAATTGTAGCGTTGAAAGATCGTTTTAATTTCCGTTTGCTGGTTGACGATGCCCACGGGTTTGGTACCCAGGGAGAAACGGGATACGGAACTGGTGAAGAGCAGGGATGCCAGGACGGGATTGATCTTTACTTTTCAACATTCGCAAAATCCATGGCCAGTATTGGTGCCTTTGTTGGAGGAGAAAAAGATGTGATTGAATACTTGAGATATAATGTTCGTTCACAGATCTTTGCGAAATCATTGCCAATGCCATTGGTTATCGGTGCCATGAAACGCCTTGAAATGTTGAGGACCAACCCTGAGCACAAAGCCAACCTTTGGAAAAATGTTAACATGCTGCAAAAGGGGCTTGTGGAAAATGGCTTTGACATCGGAAAAACCAATGCTTGTGTTACTCCGGTTTACATGGATGGTACTGTAGCAGAGGCTACCGTACTGGTTAGAGACATGAGGGAGAATTACAATATTTTCTGTTCATTGGTAATCTATCCGGTTATTCCAAAAGGAATGATCCTCTTGAGACTTATTCCTACAGCCGTTCATACAGAAGAAGAAATCAATATTACCATTGAAGCCTTTAAAGAGGTCGCTGTTAAATTGAAGAGCGGCGTGTATAAAAAAATGGCAGAATCTATAACTGTCTAATTTTTTTAAAAAAATTACGTATCCCCAAATTTGCCGTTGGTGAATTTGGGGATTTTTTTGTCCCCTGATGTAATCAATCCTCCAATCGTTTGTGCTGAACCCAATAGATTGAGAATAGAAAGCTATTCTTTGATAATTTCAATTAAAGCCTTAAAGATTAGTCCTACAGAAAACATAAAACACAACCTACCATATTTTTTCAAACTCACCACTTTTCAACCACGTTTGATCATCCAGGGCTACACGAAAAATCCCAAATTTTGGTAAAACCAAAATTTGGGATAAGCCAGGTTATTCATGTTGATAACCATGGGGATAACTTAGTTTTCCACAGCTTTTCAACAGTCAAAACTAAGTGTTTGGTTTCCCTTGCAAATACAACAAAAACATAGAAATACTTAACAATACTAATGCACTTGCCTGGTGGAAAACACCCAACCCAACAGGTACCTTTCCTATAGAATACAGCACCGTAAATATCCCCAATAAAACCTGTATTATCAACATACTTATCCACATGATCAAGCCGCCATTAAATCGCTTGGATAACCCACTCCTGAAGAACTTATAAAAATACCATAAACCCATGATAACCAGTACATAAGCTATTCCTCTGTGTATAAACTGCATCAATGCCGGCATAAAGGAAAAATCATCGTAATTAACAAGGTTTTCAACAGTCCAGTTAGCACCATCCAAAAGTATGGAAGGAACCATGGATCCATTCATATCCGGCCAGGTGGGATAATACATTCCTACCCTCATTCCTGAGTTGATTCCACCGAGTATAATCTGGACAGACAAAATTATCAAAAGAGCCAATGTACTGCTTTTCAACAGTTTACTGTGGATAACTTCTTTTGGTACATTAATCACTTTAAAAATTGTCCACAATAAATAACAGTACAAAATGAAAGCAAGAGATAAATGTAAGGCAAGCTTGTAAGCATTTACCCAGGGACGATCCGCTAATCCACTGGCTACCATGATCCAGCCAAAAGATGCTACAATGGCTGCCATCAATACAACAATACCTAATTGTTTCATTAAAGGCTTGTCGATCTTTTTCCTGAACCAAAAAATCACAAACGGTATTATGAACACAAAACCCATTAAACGCGCCCAGAGGCGATGAAAATACTCCCAGAAGAAAATAAACTTGAATTCTTTCATGTTCATTCCTTCATTTATTTTTTCGTACTGAGGCGTTTCTTTGTAGAGATCAAAAGCTTCCTCCCATTGTTCAGCATTCAGCGGAGGTATGGTTCCGGTAACGATTTCCCATTTGGTTATGGATAACCCTGACCCCGTCAACCTGGTTACACCCCCAATCACCACCTGCAGAAAAATCATGACCAATCCAATGATCAACCAGATCTGTACTGATTTAGCATATCCTTGTTTAGTGTTTGCGTTTATTTCGTTTTTCATAACCCTCTTTAATAATCTTATTAATATAATTTTTAAAAATCCCTATTATTATTACTGATGTTAATACGTGGATAAAAAAATCAGAAAAAATTTTTAGCTGAAGTTTTCAACACGCATAATATTTTGTTCACATTGATTTAACATTGAGAAGTACTGATTATTAATATTTTACAAACTTATGCACAGCTTGTGGATTTGTTTATATCTGGATAAATTTATTTATCAACGTGTATGGATAATTCTGATTTAATGTGAATATCTACCCGGGTTTTCCCCGATTTTGACTTTCAGGAAATGTTGAAAAAGTGATATTTTATTCTTTTGTGGATTACTGTGGAAAATTAATAGAGGTTTAAACAGTAATTAACAAAATTATTGTTGATAACTACTTTTTACAATTCCTTGATTATTAATGTCTTATAATGTTCGTATTTTTAGGGTGTTAATAAATATATATTCAACATGTGTGGACGCTTTTCGTTTGCTGTGACAGCTAAAAAGATCAAGGAAACCTTTGGGGAAGAACTGAATGTCAACAATGACCTCAAAATCAGTTATAATATAGCTCCTACTCAGGAGAGTTATGTCATAACTAATGCTCAACCCGACCTGCTGCAATTGTATAAGTTCGGCCTTGTTCCCTATTGGGCTAAAGATATTTCAGGAGCAGCAAAGCTGATCAATGCAAGGAGTGAAGGTATTGAATCAAAACCTTCCTTCAGAACACCTATTAAAAAAAGACGTTGTCTGGTAATTGTGGATAGTTTTTATGAATGGAAGCGATCAAGCTCCCAAAAGATCCCTTATAGAATAAGGATGAAAGACGATCAACTGATGGTGGTGGCAGGTATTTGGGACAGCTGGACAGATGGCAGGGACATTGTCAAAAGCTTTTCTATAATTACTACCGAACCCAATGAAGAAATGGCTTCTGTCCACAATCGTATGCCGGTAATTTTTGAAAATAAAGATCAGTGGAACCTCTGGTTAAAAGATCAGTCTGTTGAAAACGTTTTACCAATGTTGAAAACCCCGCAAAATGGAATACTGGACATCTACCGGGTATCTACAGATGTCAACTCCGTCAGGAACAACGCTCCACATTTACATAAAGAAGTTCCTGAACAACCTACTTTATTTGATGGTTTATAGCCCTTACGTTTTTTTTACTTTTTTGCCTTTTCTCTTTAGAACAGAATAGGCAACAACATTATCAATAAGTTTGGGAAGGAAGTAGGAAACACTGATGTATTCTTCGTCAACATAATTGACGATTACTTTCACATTGTTATCGCATTTGTCCATTCCATCGGTGATTTGTTCTACCAAAACAATTCTGTTGGTTTCTGATTCCAGTAATTTCCAGTGACCGCTACACCCCAGACTAGGGTAGTTAATGGAAAACCTGTTATTTTCAGCATCGTATTTAAGATCAATTTCCCAGGCGCTGTTGGTTGGAGATTGATACCCAACTCCTTGCCAGGAACCATGTATCCATTTTGGTACTTCCTGTGCAAAAAGGGGCGTAGAGGTGAATAAAAAGAAAAGGCAAAGCGTCAAAAGGGAACTTTTCATGGTGAATCGTTTTTATGGAAAAGAATGAAATGCGCAATCTATGTCGATAAAACGTGGATTTTTTGAAAACATTCTATTTTTGCAAAAAATATAGACATTTAATGAATTGGCTTAAAAAGCTGTTTGGCATAAAAGAGATTGAACCTGATCCGATGAAATACCTGATCGCTGGCCTTGGTAATATGGGGGCCGAATATGACAATACCCGTCACAATGTTGGTTTTGATGTGGTGGATGCGCTGGCAAAAGAATTTGATGTTGAATTCAAGGATGATCAACTTGGAGATATTGCTCAGTTCAAACACAAAGGCAGAACCTTCATTTTATTGAAACCTTCCACCTATATGAACAGAAGTGGAAAAGCTGTGAGGTATTGGTTACAGAAGCATAAAATCAATAAGGAAAATCTATTGGTGATCATCGATGATCTCAATCTCGAATTTGGAGTTCAGCGACTACGTGGAAAAGGCAGTGACGGAGGGCACAACGGGCTCAAAGATATTGACAGAATGTGTGGTGGTAATAATTATGCCCGATTAAGAGTAGGCATAGGTCGTGGTCATGCCAAGGGAGGACAAGTGGGGTTTGTGCTCGGAGAATGGTCGGAGGAAGAAAAAGATAAACTGCCCGAAATTATTAAAAATGCTGCGGAAACGGTCAAGAGTTTTGCAACTATAGGTTTGGCACATACGATGACCAAATACAATAAGAAACCTTCTTAACTTCCTTTTTTGGTAATCTTTTCACTGATTTCTTTGGTCATTCCAAGTGAAGCAGGACCATACCAGGGGCGGAGCTCCATTTCAAGTCTTCCGGCTTTAATGGCAGGATCTGTCTCCGTCAGTTTTC
>QQUB01000608.1 GCA_008501835.1 Bacteroidota bacterium | reverse complement strand
ACGGAGTTTGATACCGAAGATTTTACGGTTAGTTTTTATTTCAAACCCATCGGACTGAACGGGCAGCAATACCTGATCTCCAAGCGCGATACAGCCTGTAGCTACGATTATGACTTTTTTGTAAAATATGTACCTGATTCAAGGACAGCTAATGGCCTGTTACGGGAAATTCCACAGAAGACCGTTTCCGTGGTGCATACCATCAACAACTCAGCCTGCTGGCAACATCTTGTATTGGTAAGAGATGATACCAGAGTTAAGATGTACATCAATACCAAACTGGTAAGCGACCTTGGTTCCCAAACAAGAATCGATCTCACTAATGGCGGAGATCTGACCATCGGTAGTGCAATTTGCCGTGGGGCCAACGAAGTCCCTTTCCATGGGTTGATCGATGAATTACGCATCTATAACCGTGCTCTTGATGACGAAGAGGTAATGGATCTTTACCTTGCTCCGGATCAGATTGTCAACCCGGATACATTGATCTTCCTTGGAACTACCATTGACATAGAATTGACCAATACTTGCGCGGACAACTTTCAATGGACCCCGAATTCCCTGGATATTTCCTCTGTTTTCGTTCCGGACCCGAGCATTACACCCTCCACCCAGGGCATCTACGATTACACCATTGAAATGACAGACATACTGTCGAATTGTACTGCCAGGGATTCTATTCGTATCAATGCCATTGACCCAACCTTACTGGATTGTGAAAATATTTACCTGCCAAAAGCCTTTACACCAAACGACGATGGATTGAATGATACTTATGGAATCAGTAATCCATTTGCGGTTCAAAACCTGATCTCTTTTGAAATTTTCGACCGTTGGGGTAACAGGGTGTTTTTTGCGGATGATGTCTTCCATGAATGGGACGGTACTTTCAACGGGCAAATGGTTAACCCCGGGGTCTTTTTGTACCGGATCAATCATATTTGTAATGGAGAAGAGAAGGTGGCGACCGGCAGTGTGACGATGTTGCGATGACGACGTTAGCAACCTTTTTCTGACCGCCCGGTTCGGAGAACCTGGAAGATATTGTTTTTAAGTCTGGAGAATTAAAACATCGTAAATTAAGCAAAAAAGGCCAGTGGGTTTTCCATTGGCCTTTTTTTGGTGAATCCATTATTAGAAATTTCCAAAGTCTGGGTCTCTTAAGGTTTATTGTATGTCAGATATTCCACCCCCTAGCCCCCGCCAGCGGGGGAAATCAGTTCTCCCCCGCTGGCGGGGGCTAGGGGGTGGAGAAAAAAGCTTATTCCCTGCCAACACCTAATACCAGAGTATTAATTACTTAATCTGTCGCCTCAACACTTTTCCAATAATTATCAAAATATCTCTCCTTTTTCCTCTGCCTTTCTTTTTCCCTTTTAATTCTAAATTGATCTAGATATGGTATTTGCGAAGAAATCACAAGGGTCCATTCATTTTTCCTTTTCTCATCAAATACCTCCTGTTCCAAACGACAGATGAAATAAAGCTTTGATGATGGGTTATAGACAATAAATTGACCATTGCTTTTCTCGTCCCACTGAAAGGTTCCTGGGACCAATATACAATCATTCTTTTCTACAAACCTGATGACCTGATCTGAATTAGCATCCGAAAAATTTAGCATGTAAAATCTGTAAGCAATGCCCTGGTAGCACTTTTTTATTTCTTTAAAATTATACGGATAAAAAGGATTCGTTTTAGGCGTGAGGTAGGATTCCAAAAAAGATGTATCAGGCTTATACTTTCCGAAATATGAGTTACAATCAACTTCAATTTCATATTGAATTGTTGTATCACCAAAGGATTTAGCATATTGGACCTGACCACAAGGCATACCAACAAATTTATACCCATTTTCAACCAGTGAACCTAGTGTGATATTTGAATTTAGTTCAAAAGGACTCCAGGGAGGCTTACGATTAATTTCATTTTTTTTTACCCAGGAATAAATAAAAAGGCCATTAACAACTAATGAGCACAGTAAAAACCATTTTAAAACTTTCTTCATTTCGAAATTGGGTTAAGATTTTCCAAATTAGAAAACATCTTATTGAAATGCAAAAAAGGCCGGTGGTTTTCCACCGGCCTTTTTTGCAAACCTGTTATTTGAAGTTTCCAACTTCAAATCCATATCACGCATGTCTTCAGACGTGCGCAAAAAAATTCCTTACCGTATAATCGCAATATCCCCCCGATAAGTCAGCGTCACCCCGTCGATGAAGGTAACTTCCACCACGTAGACGTAAACCGCCGATGGAGCAAGATCTCCCTGATGACGCCCATCCCAGAGGATAGCTCCTCCTTCACAGACGACAGGAATATCGTCGCTTTCATAAACCAATCCGCCCCAGCGATTGAAGATGCGGGCAAAATTGATGGATTGTACACCACGGCAGGCAAAGATCCTGAATTCATCATTCGGGCCATCGCCGTTTGGTGAGAAGATATTTGGAATATATACGTTTCTGTTTGCGTCAAGCTCCACAAAAATGCTGGCTTCTGCGATACAGTCGTTGGCATCGATGACCAGGAAATCATATTCCTGATTACCCAGTGGCACTATGAATGGACTTAGTACTGTATCCGAAGACAAGAAATCTGCCGGCGTCCAGAGAAACTCTGCATACGGTTGTGTACCTCCGGTAACAATCGGGTTCAACTGGTTCAAAGTATCTCCCAGCTCAATGATGATATCTGAAGCTAACGAAACTTCCAACTCTGCAGGCTGGCCAATATTGACCTCCGTTTCATTTGTGCATCCTGCAGGGTCAACAATGGTTACAGTATGTGGCCCCGCAAATACAGGAGCTCCCTGATTCACAGGGAAACTGAGTCCGTTATTATCAATGATAAACTGAAAATCCAAATAGTCGGTTCCGGCACCACCATAAGCAGTATCGATGAAGATCTGCGTTTGATCACCATAACATAATGGCTCCAGTGGAGTCTCAACGGCAAAGAAGATCGGCTCCGGTTCACTGATGGTGAAAGAAACCTCATCCATACAACCTTCAATATCCGTGATGGTAACTGTATAGGTTCCAGCTTCAAGATTCGCCGCGATCGGAGAGGAAGAAGGAGCTACATTTCCAGACCATGTATAAGGATTTGGGCCAATCGGGTTGATCGGGTCCGAACTATTATAAACCACAGCAATCACACCATCTGCATCACCATTACAGGAAACAAATTGAGTGCTCTGATTTGGATCAACTTCCAGCATCAACTCAAACGGTTGAGATAACTGAACGATTTGCTGATGTGTACAGTTATTAGCGTCCGTGAGGATAGCCGTATAAGTTCCGGCAGGGATGTCAGAAAGCGTTTCTGAAGTTTCAGTAAAACCAACCCACTGATAGGTGAAGTTCCCGGTTCCTCCCGAAGGATCAAGCACAACAGAGCCATCAGTAAAACCAAAACAACTTGGCTGATTTTGAGTAACCGCCACCTGAATATCATCCGGAGTCGGCACATCAAGCGTTGCCGTAACTCCACAAACACCATCACTTACATCCACGGATTGAGCACCACGACACAACATGGTTGCATTAGAAACCGCTGACATCAAATCCTGCTCACCTGAAGACCAGGTAAATGAGAAGGTTCCCGTCGTCCCGTCGCTATATTCTGCTGAGGCCGTTGCCAGACCATCACAAGTCAGGTCATCCGGACAACTCACACTGCCTATATCGGTGATCGCCACTTCAATGGATGGCGGATCCGGTAGATTAACATTTACAACAAGTGAAGGACAGTCGTTAGCATCGGTTACCGTTACCTCATAGTTTCCGGCAAACAATCCCGGCAATGGGTTAATAATCGTTGGTACACCCGGGTTTGTAGACCAGGTATAGGAATATGGCTCCGTTCCACCACTGGCAAATACAGCTATCTGACCATCGCCATCACCAGGACATTGTGGAAGTTGTGTGACAATACTGTCAAGCACTAATGGTGGTGGTGCGTTTACTAAAGCTGTATCTATGGCTGTACAAAAATCTTCTCCCGTCACAGTGACGATATATTCTCCCGGAGCAAGATTGCTGATGGTCGCTCCAAGCAAGCCACCCGTCCAGGAATAAGAGGCAATCGCTGCTCCTCCGGGAACGGCCACTACTGTCAACTCACCATCCGTATCCCCAGCACAAGAAACAAAATCATCATCCAATTGAATGATATTTGGAGGGGTAGGCGCCAGGATATCTACCTGCAGGGATTCCATACAGTTGTTGGCATCCGTCACATCAAAAGTATAAGATCCTTCCGATAAGCCGGTTGCAATGGAATCAGTAACGGTTCCGTCATGAGACCATGCATAGGTGTATGGGAAGGTACCTCCTGTAATGCCAATGGTTGCGCTACCGTCGTTTCCGACGATACATGTTTCATTCACCTGTTCAAGCAGGGTAGCCACCAAAGGCTGAGGCTCTGTTACGGTAAAAGTATCAATCACCATACAGGCTGCAGGAGAAGCATCTGTCATGGTAACGATATAGTCCCCGGGACACAGATCAGTCAACTCACTGGTAGTTGCTGTATTTGCCGGTGGAGTGTTAAAATTACTCCAGGCAAAAGTATATGGTTCATCCGCGGGGGCACCACTGGTAGATCCGGTTACAAGGATTTCTCCATCGCAAATTCCATTACAGGAAATATCTGAAATGGCTCCTACGACAGAAAGTGTTTTGGCTGCACCGACATCAAAACTGGTTTCAAATTCACAACTATTATCATCAGAAATGGTAACCCCATAACTTCCGGGTTGCAAACCAGTCAAAACTGAATTTGTGGCCGTCACACTGGTCCCATCTTCCCAGGTAAAGGTGTAAGATCCGCCAGCAGAGGTTCCTCCCTGAGCTGCCAGCGTTATTTCTCCGTCCATCACACCGGTACAACTTGCATCGGTAATGAACGTGTTGTTTTGTAATACATTTAATTGAGTTGGCTGAGTAAGTGTAGTACTCGCCATCGCGGTACATCCATTGGCATCAGTAACCGTTGCTGCATAAAAGGCAAACGGAATGTTGGCCAGGGTGTCATTCGTTTCACCTGCCACATTCCAGACAAAGGTATATTCAGGTCCCGGATTGCTCAACACGGCTCCGTCCAGCAAAACTTCTGCAACGATCAATCCGGTACTATCTCCAAAACACAGAGGGCTTGTTGCATCGAAACTCAATCCAAGAGAAGGATTTCCAAATACCTCAACGGTATCAATACGTACTTCCGGTGGAATACTCGAATCCGTAACCGTCACCTGATACAATCCGGGAGCAAGCCCTGATTGCGTGTCTGATCCTCCGGCATTGGCAACAACAAATGGCCCATTGTCCGGTCCACTTGGAGGAACCGTATTCCAGGAATAATTATAAGGCGCGTTCCCACCTGCAAGTGTAACGGTAAAAGCTCCGTCCATGTCACCTGCACAGGTCACACTATCCTGCTCGAGCAATACAAAAATGACTTCATTGGAAACGATCACTTGTCCGTTATTGATCACCACCCCATATTGGAAAGGCTCTGGCAAACTCGGATCACCAACCTCAATCGGCACAGGGTCACCTACAATAGAAACCGGGCTCATATCACCAAGGCTTCCGATCACATCAAAACATATTTCAAAATAAACCTCACCGTCATTCAAAGTAATTCCAGTGGTAAAACTATTCCAGGAAAAGGTAAGAACACCCGGTTCAGGGTTGAAAAAATTGAAATCCTGAGAAAGATTTGGGAAAGCAGGATTAACTCCCGCAGGTGGAATCGTGTCAAATGTCATGACCGCTGGGTCCCAGGTAATGGTAAACTGCACACTGGCCACATTGACAAAGTTCTCAACAGACAGCGGTAAACAAACATTCGCTCCCGGAGGAACATTCTCAAACGGCATATTAAACACAACGGCTTCACATGCGCTCATGTCCATAGTAAAAGTTGTTCCGCAACTCTTGCCATCTTCAATGGTGATATCATAAATACCTGCCTGCGGCACGTTAAATTCAATTACATCTCCGTGATTAGGCACACTGGTGAAGGTACCCTTGATATCGGGATTGCCCTGGAGGCTAATGTCAATATCATAAGATTCAAGTGGATTGAGTTCCGGTAATCCGCCTTCCACCAGGAAAGAACCAAGACAACCTGTAGGGCTGGCATTGGTGGTAATATTACTTGCCGTAATTTCTGTTAGATAAACTACAAAAAGAGCCTCATCCGTACTCACATCGACACAAGGTCCTGATGGGGTATCTTCATATTGAAGGTTCGCAAAGTTATCGATAGTGATTGGAGCTATCCAGAAAAATGTCGGAACAATGCTTCCATTGTTAAAGGCTTCCTGGACGGAGCCATCGTTAACGAGGTCGATATTTCCGTTGATATCCCCGGTAGATACCCAGATACCATTGGTTTGTGGAATTGGAACGCCACCGACAAGAATGGGGCTGGTATTATTAACACAAGCATCGGAGATGATCGTCGGAAGGTCCGGCCCGGATATTGTAGGGATACAATCGTAGAGTGCATATCCGATACCTGCAGGCGTAGATCCGTCGGGGTCTCCGGAAAGATCCTGATCTCCGTTATGGATAATGGGAAGGATATCGTTGAAACACAGGAATACCGTATCCGGATCGACATCATTGCTCTGGCCGGTCAGGGTTCCGAGCGTATAACTACCTGCCTCATTACACAGGCCTCTGGTATCATCAGGATGCCCCAGCTGTCCATTGATCTGAATATTTTGCGGCACCTGAGCAGACAGGGTCAGGGTTGCCGAAAAGAATAACAGAAATGTCGTGAGTTGCTTTATCATTGTTTTTTATTATGGTTTGGCAATAGGACTCAGGAATGCAGATAAAAGCTGCCTCCATTATTGCCATGTGTAGAATGAGCGACAAAAATATACATTGACTAGGACATAAATACGATTTAGCCCGTTAATTTTAGTCAGCTGTACACCTCTCTATGTCTTATGTTATTTTGAATTATGAACGGAGTTTAGTTCATTAACATTTCACCTCCCTGGCGGAACTTCAGGTTTTAAGCCCTAAAAAAACGATTTGAAGTTTTAAATATTATAAAATTCTCAGGCAAAGAACGTTTTTAACACTTGTCAGGACCAAAATCAGGACTCCTGATTTAGAAAATTTAAAACACCCGTTCCCTCAACTCAACAGTTCTTTCCCTTTAAGGACCATTCCAATGCTTCATTGGAGGACAACCTTTGGTAACTTAATATTCCCTTTTTTATTATAAATCAAACTGTTAAATTATTCTAAAAATAACGGGGGGTGCCTTGATGTTCTGACATTTTTCCGTTATTTTGTACTCTCTAAATCATAATCCTTTTTTCATCCCTGTGAAAAATCCCAGCTTATGAAGCAAACTGTACTATTAGTTTTATTTACATTGTTCACCCTGACAGCCTTCGGTCAAACCAGCTTTAATGACAGGCTCAATGTCGACTTTCAAAGTGAAAAGATTGACATTAAGGTGTACCCCAATCCAGTGGTTGACAACCTCAAGGTAAGCCACCATGATGATATCGAAAAAGTACAGATTTTTAACCTTGTTGGAAAAACCGTGAAGACTTACGACTACCTCAAAGGAAGGAATTATTACGTAGGTGATCTGCCAAAAGGTATTTATCTGGTACAATTTTCCGACAGGAAGTCGAAAGCCATAGTTACGAAAAGAATCAGTAAACGATAAATTGAATTTGTTTTCCCTTAAAGGTAAATGAAATCACTAATGAAATAGTAAAGCCGGCCGCTGGTTAATCAGCGGCCGGCTTTTTTTTGTCGAGAATCATCAATGAGCCTTCCTGTTCATGGAGTTGTATCAAATTATGGCAGCGACCTAATTCCCAATTTTTGGTATCTTGTTCCTGAAACGCTTCAGAATAATCCTTGATTTTCAAAAAACATCCAGTTTAAAATGACAACCATGAAAAGAATTGCACTCTTCAGTATACTGCTGTTTTGTTTGGGAACTATCAACGCTCAGGTATCCTATAATGCCATTGCAGAAAGTTCGACCGCCCTTGATTCCAAAGTGATCGAATGGCGCAGGCATTTCCATGAATTTCCTGAATTGAGCAACAGGGAGTTTAAAACTGCCGAGAAAATTGCTGCCCATCTCAATGAACTTGGATTAGAAGTTCAGACGGGAATTGCACACACCGGCGTGGTGGGCATCCTCAAGGGTGGGCATCCAGGTCCGGTGGTGGCATTAAGAGCAGATATGGATGCATTGCCGGTTACTGAAAGAGCACCCATAGCCTTTGCTTCTAAGGAGAAATCAACTTATTT
>QQUB01000544.1 GCA_008501835.1 Bacteroidota bacterium | reverse complement strand
AGTACATTGTTGAGTCAGGCATTGCGGCTGGGGCTTTCCCCGGTGCCCAGGTTTTGGTTGCGAAAGATGGAAAAGTTGTTTACCATGAGACCTTTGGTTTTCATACCTATGACAGTTTAGCACCAGTCAGGAGGGACGATCTTTACGATTTTGCTTCAGTCACCAAAATTACTTCTGCACTGCCGGCCATCATTAAATGGACGGGGGAGGATAAATTTGACATCGATGCTCCATTGAAAGCTTATTTCCCAGCCTTTTCACGATCCAACAAGGCAAGTCTCAGTTACCGATCCATGTTGGCTCACAATGCTCGTTTAAGGCCGTGGATCCCTTATTGGAGAAGTACATTGAAGGGGTGTGCCAATTACCCATGGAAACGTGGATGGGACAATGATAATTACAACAACTGGAAGTTTAAGCGCAAAACCTTCAGTCGGGATTCTTCCGAAAAATTTAATGTGTTTGTTACAGAAGACCTCTGGTTGCATAAAGATTATAAAGAAAAGCGAATCTATAAGGCTATAAAAAAGTCCCCGCTTAACGAAAAACAAGAGTATAAGTATTCCGGTCTGCTATTCTATTTGTTGCCCGAGATTGTAGCTAACCACTCCGGAATGGATTATGAGACTTACCTCAAGCAGACTTTTTATCAACCGTTGGGGGCTTATACATTAACTTTTAATCCTGAGCGATTTTTTCCGAGGAGTCGTATTATTCCTACTGAAAGAGATACCTTTTTCCGGAAAACTCAGCTGCACGGAACGGTTCATGATGAAGGAGCAGCCATGATGGGTGGGTTTTCAGCAAATGCCGGATTGTTCGGTTCTGCAGGAGACCTGGCCAAGTTGATGCAGATGTATATGAATTACGGTACTTATGGAGGGGAAAGATATATAACAGAATCCGCCATGAAAGAATTCACGAAGTGTCAGTATTGTGATCAGGGAAATCGCCGTGGTTTGGGTTTTGATAAACCTTTGATTGAGTACAGTCCGGAAAGCAGTTCTGTGGCAGAAGATGCAAGCCCTGCCAGTTTTGGGCATTCGGGGTATACAGGTACTTTCACCTGGGCTGATCCGGAAAGTGGATTGTTGTTTATCTTTTTCAGCAACCGCGTTTATCCTACCCGCTTTAATGGCAAAATATATGAAATGGGGATCCGGCCAAGGATTCATCAGGTTTTGTATGATGCCATGAAGATGTAAACAGGAAAAGGTTAATTTCCCACAACTTCCTTATTGGGAGTTGGATATTCGATATTCAGTATTCTGTTAGTTTGTGCAGGACAGGAGTCCTGTGCCTTGGTCCGCGTAAGACAGGATGTCTTAGCGAGCATGCAATGAAAAATTTTAGAAAACTTCCTTATTGGGAGTTAGATATTCGATATTCAGTATTCTGTTAGTTTGTGCAGGACAGGAGTCCTGCATCTAGATCCGTGTAAGACAGGGTGTCTTAACGAACATGAATAAAAAATCCCGGGCCTCAAACAATTCGAGGCCCGGGATATATTTTTTAGGCTTTAAAAATACTTAAGCCAGAATATGCTTCATATCCACTTTCTTACCCACAATTTCAGCCACTTTCTCAATGGAAACACGTTCCTGCTTCAAGGTATCACGATCACGGATGGTAACCATATTATCTTCCAGTGATTCGAAATCAACCGTGATGCAGAAAGGAGTACCAATGGCATCCTGACGACGATACAGTTTTCCGATACTACCTGTATCATCGTACTGACAGTGGAAGGACAATTTGAGTTGGTTGAAAATGTCCTTGGCCTTGTTCACGATGGCCTCTTCATTACGCTTGAGTGGAAGAATAGCACATTTTACCGGGGCAAGGGCAGGAGGTATTTTCAATACATCTCTCTTATTGTTTGGATCGTCAGAACCAGGAACTACTTCGTTTACCAAAGCCTGACTCATCGTTGCAAGGAACATACGGTCTACACCGATAGACGTTTCAATTACGTAAGGCACGTAGTTTTCGTTCAATTCCGGATCGAAGTACTGCATCTTTTTACCGGACAGTTCAGAATGGCTGGCAAGGTCAAAATCAGTACGGGAGTGAATTCCTTCAAGCTCCTTGAATCCAAATGGGAATTCAAACTCAATATCCAGTGCAGCATTGGCATAATGAGCCAACGCTTCGTGGTCGTGGTAGCGGAGTTTTTCGTCCGGAGTACCGAGAGCCTTGTGCCACTTCATTCTCACCTCTTTCCAGTATTCGTACCATTTCATTTCTTCACCCGGGCGTACGAAAAACTGCATTTCCATTTGTTCGAATTCGCGCATACGGAAGATGAACTGACGTGCAACGATCTCGTTACGGAAAGCTTTACCGATCTGGGCAATACCAAATGGAATTTTCTGGCGGGTACTTTTCTGAACGTTCAGGAAGTTGACAAAGATACCCTGAGCCGTTTCAGGCCTGAGGTATAATTTTCCTTCTGTTCCGGCAATGTTACCCAGCTGAGTGCTGAACATCAGGTTGAACTGGCGTACATCTGTCCAGTTACGGGAACCGGTATCAGGATCGGCAATGTCCAGATCAACGATGATGGCTTTCAACTCTTCCATGTCGTTATTGGTCATAGCTGTCGCCAGACGTTCTGTGATCGCATTGATCTTTTCCTGGTAACCCTTCACACGACCGTTGGTTTCCCGGAACATTTTTTCATCAAAATTATCAAAGCGTTTTTTGGCCTTGGTAACTTCTTTATTGATCTTTCCCTCGATCTTGGCAATATGATCTTCGATCAGTACATCCGCTCTGTAACGTCTCTTACTGTCTTTGTTGTCAATCAAAGGATCGTTAAATGCATCTACGTGACCTGAAGCTTTCCATGTTTTGGGGTGCATGAAAATCGCCGCATCAATACCCACGATATTCTCATGCATATCGACCATGGCTCTCCACCAGTATCTTTTTATATTGTTTTTCAATTCCGCTCCATAGGGGCCGTAATCATATACAGCAGCCAACCCGTCATATACTTCACTGGATTGGTAAATGAAACCATACTCTTTACAATGGGCCACAAGTCGCTTGAATTGATCACTCTGTTGGGACATAATGTTTTAATTTAATTTCAGAAAGTCAGATCATTTAGGAACATACAACCCTTTAAAGGTTATTTTGGTTCCTGTTATAGATAAATTACCTGCTTATCTTCCTGAGCTACAAAAAATTGAGGTGCAAATTTCCGAAAAAAATAGATAAAGACCTCATTGAATAGGGGATTCTTCTAAAAAAGACATCATATAATTGAAACTAAAACATAAAGCAATGAGACAATTACTGAAAATTGGATTTTTTAGCGCCCTGTTTTTGACAATAGGGGCAGGCCTGATGGCTCAGGATATTTACAAATTGAAATCTTTCGATGGTATTTCCGTACTTGGAAATATTGAAGTTATTCTGGAAAAAGGGGAGACCCCCAAAGCAGAGATTACGGCGAATGGTATTTCTGAAGAGGACGTGAGTGTTTTTGTAAAAGAAGGTGTTCTGAAGTTACAAATGTTAAAAACGATCTTCAAAGAAGACGAGGAAGTAACTGTTAAAGTAGTTTATGCCGAACCATTGGACTATATCAAGGTTGGTGCCGGTTCAAGGCTTACTGCGACAGAACCTATTGAGGTGGATAAGCTTGAAATGAAGGCAGTTTCTGGTGCCCAGCTTGAACTTGAAGTGTATGCCAGAAAGATCAAGGTATACGTCGCTGAAGGAGGACAAATTGATCTGCAAGGAACAGTGGAAGAGCAGTATGCCACTGCAGTCACCGGCGGAGAGTATGACGGACTCGATCTTGATTGTCAATTCACTGAAGCCCGTGCCAATACTGGAGGTGAATTGACCGTGATTGCAAAGCGTTCTCTTGATGCTCGTGCCAATACCGGCGGAATCATTGAATATGCCGGTCAGCCAGAGGAAAGAAGTACCAATAGTTTGTTTACCGGTAAGATCAGGAAGGTCAAACCTGGATTAATCGATTGATCGATTGCCTGGATTTGTTGTGTATTCCGGCGTATTTCAAAAAAAATGGATCGAACTCAAGTGTTCGATCCATTTTTTTTGATACTTAAGGACTGAATTTTTTATTTAATAGCCTTTTGTATTGTAGGCTTCTGGCGCCGAAATTAATCAATAAGCCATTTTCCAAATTTTGGATTTCCAGATAATTCAAACCTTGGGCTAGGTGGATGTTCTCTAATTCGATTGTGGCTTTAAGTTCTACGCTAAAGATACCTTCAATTAAAAAATCAACTCTTCTCTTGCCTATTTGAACCCCTCGATAGAAAATAGGCATTTCAAATTCTCGAAAGTAACTTATTCCTTCCCTTTCTAATTCAAGGGCCAAAGCCCTTTGGTAGATAACTTCTTGAAAGCCGTTGCCTAATATTTGGTGAACGGTCATAGCGCAGCCAATTATGGCATAACTAAGGTCCTGATGTTTCATTTGATTTGGAGTTTTGAATGTGGAAAAAATACTGTAGAAGGGTTTTAAGTAAAACCTGAAATACATTCAAAAGGTTCCTCCTGAGAAATTTCTTACCGCATCAAAATTGAAAAGGTTATGATTGCATGTGAAAGAGTTGGCAATATGGGAATGCTTTCTTAAAGCATAAAAAAAACCCGATGCCACCGGCGTCAGGTTTTTTTCTTCAGGAATCCAGGTAATCCCTAAATCCCTTAAATCCCGGTACGAATACCCGGAAGCTACAACTTTTGAAGCAATCTGGTCACAATGGAATTGCCATCCTTGTCAAGCATCCGGACGAGGTAGTTACCTCGTGGCAGGTCAGCAACATTAAACGTTCTGTTACCAGCCGTTTCGAATTCTCTGACAGCTCTTCCAATAAGATTGTATACAACGACTTTTTTTACAACGTTTCCTGAACTTGAGCTGATGGAGAAAACATCATCAGTAGGGTTAGGGAACATGGTAATTTTTTCCACTTGTACTTCATTAGTTGAAGAAGGTGTAGCGTTGAAATAGTAAAGGTTGGTCACACTGATAGTAGTGTCGGCAACGTCGGTAATGACGATCTGAACAACTGCAGATCCCTCCACACCATTTGGATAAACATGTACATCCATTGTGCCTTCCTCACCTGCTGCCATGGTAACTTCCTTGGTATCTACATTGGAAAACCAGCAGAGGTTTTTATCACAAACTGCACTTTCCCAACCGTCGGATATGGAAAGTTCAGTTCTTACCCAACGATAAACGCGTTCCTCAGAAGCATCATTGGTCATTGTGCTGTAAGCAGCGACATCTGAATCCTGGACAGTGATTCCTTCTACAATCACCGGACTTGGTGAAACTGATACCTGTGCAGAAAGTACTACAGTGGTACAAATAGTCAATAAAATAGCAAGTAAATTTTTCATCATATCTTTATTTTTTTCCGGTGAATGGATAAAAACAGTCATCCCGAAACCGGAATGACTGTTTTTATTTATGATTCAGAAAAATAATTATCTGATTACAGATACTTTCTTAATTCCTGTTTCTTCGCCTGAGATCAGGTTAATGAAGTAAACTCCTGCGCTCAACTGATCGAGAGAGAGTTCTTCAGTATAGTTTCCTGCGCTCAGCATACCAAGGTCTTTGGTATAAACAACTTCACCAGTTACGTTCAATACTCTAACAACAGTTTCCTGCTTATCGTTCAAAGTGAAGAACAAAGTAGCGTTATTTCTTACTGGATTAGGAGCAACAGTGAACTGGTCGTTCAATACGTTTTCTTCAACACCAAGCAGCGGGTCACCCTCGAATGACTGAGTTTCTTCAGAAACATCATAAGAACCATCGTAGGAGAAAGCAATGTTTCCTTGTAAGTCAGTAACAGTAAGGTTACCATCAACACCACAGTCTGACCACTGAGCACCGTGCAGTCCGTCGCCATAAGAATCCATGAATGTGAATTCATAACAGTCAACATCACCTGGCAAAGTAACTTCCTCAATGATTTCAGTTGTTGCCTGACCAGTATAAGGACCACCACTTGCAACCGTTGTACCGGCAGCATTCTTGATTGTCCAGGTATTTTCTTCTGGCCAGCAGTCAGTATTGATAGTCAATGTGAGGATAGTTCCTGTAGTTGGAGACTGAGCTAAATCAGCAGAAATAGCGTTGTCATCAAGAATTTCATCGGTTGAACCGTTTGGATTCTCAAGGTTTACATTCAATGTATTAGAACTTGTAGCAGAGAAGGTAATTGGATCCAGAGTTACCGTTTCACTTGCAAAAGTAGGCAATGAACCCGTCCAGTTGAATGTCTGAGATGCACCTCCGTTCACATCATAAACGATGTCGAGAGAAGTCAGGTCAGCATTACCGCTGTTCTTGATAGTAACATTAGGAGTAATGGTTTGGTCACCACTGCAAATACCTGCAGGCAAACCAGAAATTTCAACAGCAGTACTGTTGTTCACTTCCACTACGTTGAAAACGATATCCTGATTCAAAGCAGCCTGGTGTACAGCTTTGTTAGCATCATCCTGGATGAAAGCAACAACCTCTAACTGACCGAAGTCATAGATGTTGAGTTCAGTCAGATTAACTGTATAGTCGTAAGTCATGCTCATACCGGCAGTCCAGTCAGTAGCAATCGTTTCACCAGCAGAACCGGTAAACAGTTTTTTCATAATGTGGTTGAACTCAGTTTCACCATTGCTACCAGGAGCAGAATCCCATGAGATTTGAGTTTCAGCAAGGGCACCCATAAGTTTGAGGGTTCCTGAAACATCTTCAGTACAAGTAACTGTAATGGAAACCGCCATTTCATTCGCATTAGCTTCTGCTGTGATGGAAATATCAAATGGGGAAGGAACTGCATATTCAGCATCGATCTCTGCCTGATCGAGACAAGCAGGAGCCCAGTCGTAGAAACCACAGTCATTGGCAATACCAACACCATTAACCATTCCGTTAGGCACACCATTTACACCATAGTATCCCACTCTGTCATCTACATCCGCCATATTGTCTTCATACATTGGGTCATATCCCGGCCACCAAACCTGGTATTTGAGTACGACAACTTTATCAGGATTATTACCTAATAATTCGTCAAAAGCAGGGTTTTGTGAGGCACAAGGACCACAAGAAGCCTGGGTGAATTCTTCTACCAGAACCAAACGTTGTGATTGACCGAAAGCAACATTTGCATAAAAGAACATTGCTGCGGCGAAAGCAATTGTAAAGATTTTTTTCATAATTCACGAATTGTTTTAAAAAAGTAATAGTGTATTGTTTGAATATTTTATTTCCAAAGTCTTTATCCAATTGGCTTAATCAGGGGAAATTCAAAAGTTTGTAATTACGATGCAGACAAAAGTAGTTAATATTGTTTTAACTATAGCTGTTTATTTATGTAGTTCTACCGACAAAGCCAACCTAAACTAGCTTGTGTTAACGTGTATTTTTTGTTTTTTCCAAAAAGAATGAGATGGACATTATTCCGTTAATAGGGTTTTCTCGCATGTACTGTTCCAGGGTGATCTCATAATCTCCTGAGGCATTAAAATAGGCGTTTTCCTGGATGGGGATCAAGAGTGTACAAATGGAGCCGGAGCAGTTTCCCAGCCAGTTTCCTGTTTTATTGGCCAACTCAAGAGAAAGTGTTTCATCAAGGCGTTCACCCCCCGGAAATTTTGTGTGAATCTGTGTGTAGAGATTCTGGAAAGCATAAGAGTCTTCATGTTCTATTTCCAGATAAAGATTGTAGATTCTATTGGTATCTGATATGTTGAAATTGAAGTCCAGCGTATCCTGATAACTCCAGGAATTATTATCAATGGTATATTTTTGTTCGTACTCATAATGTTTGCCACACCCTGCCAGGAGCAATATTGAACTAAAAATGGATAAAACGAAAACAGCCTTTTTCATCAGATGTAAATTGAATTTATTATTTATTGATAAAGGGGTAGAAAACTATTCATAAACTATCTTAACCAGTCTCCTAATTTACGGTGCTGATCACGAAGGTCATAAAGTTTTCCATTTACTACCACAAAATGAGTTTGCCCATTTTTTTGAATAAGTAATCCAGGATTCTGACCCTGCCGGATTTTTGTATCTGCTTTACGGTTACTCCGCAAAATCTGGAGCGGTAAATTAGCATATCGTATACTGGAGGAGACATCCTGAGTACGAATGCTCGTATATCCTGCAGCCCATAATTCACGAACATCGAGGTTTTTTAATTGGCTGTTACCGTAAATAGTCCTTGGATAGGTTTTTCCGATAACTGCCCGATATACAATAGCATTGAGCTCTTCAAAAGCAAAATAGACCGA
>QQUB01000520.1 GCA_008501835.1 Bacteroidota bacterium | reverse complement strand
TCCTGGAAATTATTATTCTTGGACAACTTTGACTAAAGCTGTTAGACAAATATTAGCGCAGTTAGGAACAAAATATCAGATAAAATTTACAAACTCAATTGTAGGCGTTTAATTTTGTCCAAGCACTTAGTCTGTGAAATTTCCCAGGCAAAACAAAACCGCCCGTCACAAGTTCCATGACGGAACGAATTATCCAAATTTGCAAAAATGCAATCGATTGCGTAAATTGCATCTACTTACACAATCGCCCATTTACACAACTCCTCCTAATCGACTGATCAATTAATCAAACTTTAAACACCTATGCAAACCAATCTAATCACAAAATCAATTATCACTTTCCTGGCTGCCTGCTTTATACTTTCCTGTGAAAAAACGGACCAACAACCAACAACCAACACAAACCTGAAGCAGGCTTACCAGGAAGCCTTCCTTATCGGCTCCGCCCTCAATGAATCCATTGTATCCGGAGCCGATTCTGTTTTGACCAATATCGTAATCGATCAGTTCAATACCATTACCCCTGAAAACGTCATGAAAGCGGGTCCCATCAATCCGGAACCTGGCATTTACAATTTTGAACCCGCAGATAAATTAGTCGAATTTGGCCAAAAGCACGGCATGTTCATCGTGGGTCATACCCTCATCTGGCATAACCAGACTCCAGGATGGTTTTTTACCAATGAAAAAGGAGAACCAAATACTCCGGAACAACAACTGGAACGCATGAGATCCCATATCGAAAAAATTGCCGGTCGATACGCCGGACAGGTCCAGGCATGGGATGTCGTCAATGAAGTAATTGACAACGATGGCTCCTACCGCCCCACGACATGGGTCAATGGCGTAGGTCATGGAGACACCCTGGTGAAATATGCTTTTAAGTTTGCCAGCGAATACGCGCCAGACACAGAACTTTATTACAATGATTTCAACGCATGGCGTCCCGAAAAACGGGAGGGTATTGTGCGAATGGTCAGGATGCTGCAAAAAGAAGGCATCCGTATCGACGGCATCGGCATCCAGGGACACTGGGGCCTCAATTACCCAAAAAATGAATATATCGAACAAGCCATAGATGCTTATGCGGCCCTCGGAGTTAAAGTGATGATTACAGAACTTGACGTGGATGTACTCCCGTTGACCAAAGAAGGGCAGATCATCGGAACCGGATTGCTCCATCCCCAGTATGACCTGGAAGAATTTAAGGCTTTTCTGGACCCATATCAAGACGGTCTGCCTGATGATGTCCAGCAGGCCCTCACCGACAGATACCGGGAGTTGTTTGAGATCTTCTATAAAAAAAGAGACAAGATCGACCGGGTAACCCTATGGGGAGTACACGATCCAATGTCCTGGAAAAACGGCTACCCAATTGCCAACAGGACTAATTATCCCCTGCTTTACGATCGGCAAAAACAACCCAAACCAGCCGTTAAAGCCATTTTAAATATTCCAAACAACAACTAGATGCATAAGAAAAAACTGCGTAGCCAGGAATGGTTCGGAGGTAATGACAAAATGGGCTTCGTACACAGGTCCTGGCTCCGGAACCAGGGATATCCCGACGATTACTTTCAGGGAAAACCCGTAATCGGTATTTGCAATACATGGTCGGAATTAACACCTTGCAACGGCCACTTGAGAGATGTTGCAGAAGTGGTGAAAAAAGGTATCCTCGAAGCTGGTGGATTCCCTATGGAATTTCCGGTCATGTCACTGGGTGAAACAATAATGAGGCCAACAACTATGTTATTCCGAAACCTGGCCAGCATGGATACTGAAGAATCCATCCGGGCAAATCCATTGGACGGAGTTGTTTTGCTGACTGGTTGCGATAAAACCACCCCCTCCACTATCATGGGAGCCTGTAGTGTGGACCTCCCAACCATCGTCGTTCCTGGCGGCCCCATGCTGAATGGGCGTTTTCGGGGAGGCACTATCGGTTCCGGTTCCTTTAACTGGATGATCAAGGAAAAACAGCAAACGGGAGAATTTGACGCTGATGATCTCAGGGAAGCTGAAATATGCGCCGCCCGCAGTATCGGCCATTGCAATACTATGGGTACCGCTTCCACCATGGCCACCATGGCGGAAGCTTTGGGACTGACCCTGCCTGGATTTTCCTCAATCCCTGCAGCTGATTCCCGTAAAAAGGTCATGCAACAATTATCTGGCCGTCGTATTGTCGAAATGGTTCGGGAAGATCTCACGCTATCCAAAATTTTGACCAGAGAGGCTTTTGAAAATGCCATCGTGACCAATGCTGCGGTGGGTGGATCGACCAACCTGATCATTCACCTGATCGCTATTGCCAGAAGGATTGGTGTGGATGTACAATTGGAAGATTTTGACAACCTCGGCAGTCAAATACCGCTGCTCGTCAACCTCATGCCTTCCGGCAAATACCTCATGGAGGATTTCTTCTACGCAGGAGGCTTACCTGTTGTGATGAAAGAATTAAAAGTTCTTTTGCATGGGGATGCCATAACCGTCAATGGAAAAACGATTGGAGAAAATTATTCCAAAGCTCCATGTTACAATAACGATGTCATCGCGACTATTGACAAGCCATTCCAGGAAAATGCAGGTATTGCCGTTCTCAAAGGCAATTTGTGTGAAAACGGAGCAGTTATCAAACCTTCTGCAGCCACAGAAAAGCTGATGAAACACACCGGCCCGGCAGTGGTCTTTGAAAGTATGGAAGATTACCATGAGCGAATCGATTTACCCGACCTCGACATTGATGAAAATTCGGTGATAGTACTCAAAGGCGTCGGCCCAAAAGGCTATCCTGGCATGCCGGAAGTAGGTAATGTGGACCTCCCGGAAAAACTCATTAAAAAAGGCATCAAGGACATGGTGCGCATTTCTGACGGACGTATGAGTGGTACTGCTTATGGTACTGTGGTATTACATGTTTCACCAGAATCTTCCATAGGTGGCACATTGGCCATCGTTCAAAATGGCGACATGATTACGCTTGATGTGGAAAACAGATCCTTGCAACTTAATATTTCTGAAGATGAAATAGCTCAACGAAAAGCTGTATGGCAGGCTCCTGAACCTTTGGCAACGCGGGGTTATGTCCGGTTGTATCTCGATCATGTAGAACAGGCAGAGAAAGGTGCCGATCTTGATGTTCTGGTCGGCAAATCCGGTTCAAAAGTAGAGCGGGATCTCCATTAAAACGTAAGGGTGGGATCTGTCCCATGCAGGCAGGTTCATTCCGCACAACGAAATAACTGACTTATGATAGTAATTTACCTATTACTCAGCATTGTTCTGATCATTTTACTTACTGCCAAATGGAAGGTACACCCTTTCATCGTTTTACTTTTGGTAGCGATATTATACGGTATCGTTTCAGGAATGGAGCTGAATCAGGTAATCGCCTCGGTTAATAAAGGTTTTGGCAATACCCTGGGCGGCATAGGCATGATCATTATCCTGGGAGTGATCATCGGGGCATTCCTGGAACATTCCGGCGGTGCATATACGCTGGCTGAAAAAGTACTGAAACTCACGGGAAAATCCAGGATTCCCGGAGCTATGAGCCTGATCGGATGGGTGGTTTCAATCCCTGTATTTGCAGACAGCGGTTTTATGTTACTATCCCCTCTGAGTAAAAGCCTCACCAAAAGAGCTGGAATTACTCTGTCGGGAACAGCAGTGGCACTTGCCCTCGGTCTGATCGCTTCCCATACCATGGTCCCTCCTACTCCGGGTCCCATTGCCGCAGCGCATTACATCGGGGCTGACCTCGGCCTGGTAATGCTGTTTGGAATTCCCATCAGCCTGGCAGCATTGATGTTAAGCCAGTTATTTGTGAAAAAATATGTTTCCAAAACCTACATAGATCCCGATCCGGAAATCACGGAAAAGGAAGTGGCCAACCTGGTCAAAGAAGCTCCGGGAGCTTTTAAATCCGTAATCCCGATCATCGTTCCGATCCTGCTCATTATAATAAAGTCCCTGTTGACGACTATTGGCGGTTACGAACCTGATGAGTTTGAAAGTCATCCTACACTAATCAAAGCGCTGGTTTTTGTAGGAGAACCTTTCATAGCGCTGCTGATCGGCTGTTTGCTTTCACTGACCCTTCCCAAAAAGCTGGACCTGGACATGTTATCCACTTCCGGTTGGATCGGAAAGGCCTTGATCAGTGCATCTTCCATTTTGCTGATTACCGGGGCAGGCGGAATTTTTGGGCAGGTATTAAGAGATTCAGGAATTGCCACTGTTTTGGGTGACTCCTTGTCCCAATGGAACCTGAGTTTGTGGTTACCCTTTATAATAGCTGCAGCCATAAAAACGGCTCAGGGATCCTCCACTGTTGCTCTCATCACAGCCGCCACTATAATAGCTCCTATGATGGGAGACCTTGGTTTTGTAACAGAACTGCAAAAAGCTATGGTCGTCATTGCCATCGGCGCCGGATCAGCGGTTGTAGTTCACGCAAATGACAGTTTCTTCTGGGTAGTTACCCGAATGTCGGGCATGAATGTAAATCTGGGATACCGTTTTATGAGCCTGGGGTCTTTTGTTTTGGGCACAATTGCCGCTATTTTAGCTTTTTTAGTTTACCAGTTTTTGTAAAAAATACTAATGAAATTATATCGTACTCAAAAAGGAATCTTAATACAAGTAGCAGATAATTATTATTTATCGGAAACGGATTGGGATGCCCTGATCAATGCCGAAAACCTGTATAATAAACTGGAAGAATGGTGCAAAGTGGCTCCTCCAATTTTTAATCCCGAAGCTTTTCTGGGAGAAGATCTTTTGCCTCCGGTCGGGAGTCAGGAGATCTGGGCAAGCGGAGTCACCTACTTCAACAGCAAACTGGCCAGGCAGGAAGAATCTAAAAATGCCGGGGGAGGTATTTATTACGAAAATGTCTATCACGCTGAACGACCTGAGTTATTTTTCAAATCCACTCCTCAAAGAGTCGTTGGACATGGTCAGCCGGTAAGGATCAGGAAGGATTCCACCTGGGATGTACCTGAACCGGAACTGACCCTGGTCATTAATTCAAAAGGAAAGATCGTTGGTTATACCGTTGGAAATGATATGAGTTCCAGAAGTCTTGAAGGGGAAAATCCTCTTTACCTGGCCCAGGCAAAGATCTATGATGGAAGCGCAGCTATTGGCCCCTGCGTTCTCGTAGTGAAGGAACCTTTTGACATGAATAACCATATCCGTTTACAGGTTTCCAGAACGGGAGATTTGATATTTGAGGAATCAATAAGTTTAAACCAGATGAAACGCACTCCCGGGGAATTGGTCGACTTCCTATTTCGGGAAACCAGTTTTCCTCAAGGCTGCCTGCTGATGACCGGAACAGGCATTGTGCCTTCCAATGATTTCACCCTTCAAAAGGGAGATGAGATAAAGATAACGATCGATACTATTGGGACTTTGGTTAATGTGGTAGGGTAATGTGTATTGAGGAACTTAAATAAACCGGACATCCTCTACACCTGGAATAGTTTTTTACTTATTTACTATCTTGCAATGCAATTCCCCCTTGATTCGAACACCTTAACAAAAAGTTTATGTGGAAAACCGTCCTGTTCCTGATCTTCACGCTGATCGTAGTGCCTATCGTTACTTTTATGTTTGATGTACCCTTAACGGAAATTCAGCAGACAACTCTGAACACCCTGCTGTATGTTTATGGAGCAGCGGCTCTGTTGTGTTTTGTCGTGAGTACAATTACCGGGAATTATAGCCAGGTGGATAAACTATGGAGCATCATCCCAATACCTTATGCGTGGATCATCGCCTATTACTCAGGCTTTGAACCCAGAATCGTTTTAATGGCTGTTTTGGTTAGCCTATGGGGTGCACGCCTCACCTATAACTTCGCCAGAAGAGGAGGTTATTCCTGGAAATTCTGGACCGGAGAGGAAGACTATCGTTGGGCCATACTGAGAGCAAAACCGGAATTCCAGGCCAAATGGAAATGGATGGCCTTTAATCTTTTCTTCATCTCTGCCTACCAGATGGGATTGATCCTTTTATTCACCTTACCTGCATTAAAAGCTATGGGAAGTGATACCCCCTTAGGACTTACCGATTACCTGTTGGCATTATTGATAGTGGGGTTTGTGATCATGGAATTTGTAGCAGACCAGCAACAATATGATTACCAGGAAGAAAAACACCGCCAGCAAAAAGCCGGAGAAGTAAATGAATTCCACCAGGTAGGATTTACCCATACCGGCTTGTGGGCCTACATGCGTCATCCTAATTATGCAGCGGAACAAAGTATCTGGATCGTTTTTTACTTCTTTTCTGTGGCAGCTACGGGTATCTGGTTGAACTGGTCAATAGCCGGAGCTTTATTATTGGTGCTATTATTCAAAGGCAGTTCCGATTTCAGCGAGTCTGAATCTGCGAAGAAGTATCCGCTTTATGCCAGGTATATGAAGGAGGTGGGTAGGTTTTTGCCGTTAAAGGGCAAGTTTAAAATTGAAGGCTCTGAGGAAGCAAAACCAAAAATGGAAGGTGCAGTATAAAGCAAAAAAATAACAGGATGAGACCTTTCATTTTTTCTTTCATGGTTTTTTTAGGATTTGCTGGATTTTTTAGCTGCAAACAACCGGTTGATATCCGCAATTCTCTTCTAAAAAATGGAATTACTGAAGAAAGCATCCAAAAAGGAAAAGAGCTTCTGAACCTTATGGAAAAAGCCTATGGTGGAAGAAGCCAATGGGAGCAATATCGCTATGGAGAGTTCACCCAAAAGGCAGACTGGTATGGCAGAAAGGAAATTTCGCACTGGGATACCCTTCCCCAGCTTTTTCACCTTAAATGTGAACTTGGCAGTAATAATGCAGCAATGACCATTTTGAACGGCAATACCCAAGGCAATAAATACTGGATAAATGACAATGTCTTTGAACAACAGATCGGTAGTGAACAAAAAAGTGAGGTAGAAAAGAACAGCTACCATGAGAAAATGATCTACAAAAATTATTGGTTTCAATTTCCTTTCCGAATAAGGGAGGCTACGATAATAAGCTATGGAGGGAAAGAAGTCCTTAATGGGCAGACATATGAACTACTATATGCGACCTGGGGAGAAGAGAAAGCAAATAAAGAATATGATCAGTTTTTGTTGTATCTGAACAAATCCACATACCAAATTGAAAAATTACACTTTACTGTCAGGGATAAGATGGGGGGAGTCTCTTTAACTGCTGAATTCAGAGATTTTCGAAAAGTGGATGAATTTTTACTGCCTTTCAGCCAGCATGTACGAAAGGGAAAGCCATCAAAAAACGGGATAAAACTCCATGAAAACCACTATCAGGATATCAAATTCACTTCTCAATAAAAAAATCCCGTTAATTCCTAAAACGGTTAAGAGTCTCCGTAAAACGGTTAAGCTTGCTTATCAAAGACCGCCCATCTTTGCATTGTAATTAGTTGATTAACAAAAATCGCAATACAATGACAGCACAACAAGCCTTCAATCAGTTAGACCCGAACAAATGGGCAGAGACATCTGTAATTGAACGTTTAGCATTACTTGAACAAGTTCAAAAAAATCTGAAATCTTTTGCAGTTGAACTTGGTGAGGTGGATGCCAAAATGAAAAATGACCTCATCGGAGCGAATATCACGAGCACCGCTGAGGGAATGGGTACCACGGTTATGCCTATGGCCAATACGTTAATGGGTATTCATAAATTATACGAATCATTGGTGGAGGGTAAAATGCCCGAGCCCATTTCGACAGTAGAAATTGGGGCTGACTTATTCGAGGTTCAGGTATTTCCGATTCATTCAAAAGATAAACTGGCAGCAGCCAAACAAAAGGGCTATTTGCACATTGAAGGAAAGCCTACTCAAACCAATCCTTTGGATAAACCTGCCGGGATTATTGCTGTTTCAGGAGCAGGAAATTACAGTTCTTCCATTGAAATGGCCATGGCACTCTTTTTAGAAAACAAAGCAGTTATACATAAGCCACACAGACTCAATGAAGCTACTGATGCTATCTGGGAAAAAATATTTGCTCCTTTAATTGAAGCCAAAGCAGTTGCTTTCTGTGATGCTTCCCAGGGACGAGAGATGTCTACATTAGAGGGGATTCATTCTATTTACTTTACAGGTTCGACAGAAGTTGCTCACGCTATACAGAATGCAGCAAGCGTGCCCTTAGTCTCAGAATGCGGAGGAAATAACCCTTGCATTATTGTTCCTGGAAAATGGACAGATAAGGATATCAAAAGACAAGCCATTCAACTGGCTTCCGTAGGAAAACTGAACGGTGGTGCCGTATGTTGTCGTCCACAAACCATTATCACTT
>QQUB01000269.1 GCA_008501835.1 Bacteroidota bacterium | reverse complement strand
CTGGACATATTGGAAGGTCGGTTGAATCTGAATGGTTCCATCCTCAATTTTCCTCAATCCCCAACGGTCAGATTCAGGGGAATAAAACCATTCAAACTGTTCAAGCTGATAAAATGTTTCCTTTTTATTTCCCGTCTGCCTGTTTTTACCCTTTACCTGTACCTGGAAATGAATTTCAAATCCGTCTGCAGAAACCAATTCTCCCTGGTTATCAAAAGCAAACACTTCCAACTGATCCTTCCGGCTATCTGTGAGATAGGCTTTGGCCTTACGTCCGTTAATCTCAATTTTTTTGAACCGTGGTGCGACAATTTCCTTCCCTGATTTATTGGCTAATCCAAAAAGATCATTTTTCTTAACCAAACTGATATTACCGTTCAAGGGGGAAATATAATCGTAGCTGAAATGAATTACAGGTTCATCATGCTTTTTAACAACACCCCATAACCCTTCATGATTAACGCGGAAAGATTCCGAATCAAAAGCCTGTATTTCAAAGTATTTCGGAAGCAGAACGGTTTGGCCACACCAATCCAGTAACCCAAGTCGGCGGTTGGCTTTTATGATTATATACTTTTCGGAAAAGGGATAGAAATCATCATATTTTCCTTCCGAAATAATTCTTTCGCACCCCAGTGAATATAGCGATAACTTGGTATCTGATACAAGTTTGATGTATTGGTCCGTGAGTGGTCGCCAGGCGTCAAACCTGGCTTCAATTATCCTATTGCCCCTTTCATCGACTGCTCCCCAAAAATTATTTTCCCGGAAGAAAAACAAATGATCATTTTCAATTTTTATTTCACTGGCTATATTGGGCAGAATTTCCTGTCCTGAATCAGATAACAACCCCAGTAATTTACCTTTTACGGTTAAGAAAAAACGATTGTCTTCGAAGGAAACTTCATCGTATTCAGGAGCCGCAATCTCCTTCCCGTTAATATCTACGATCCCCCACAATCCATTTTTCATGAAAGCCAGATACTTTCGACCCCATAAATGAAGCCGTGTATAACCTTTATCTAAAATCACTTCTCCATCAAGATTAACAACCATCCATTCTCCATGATCCATAACTGCAACCACAAGAGAATCAAGTACCTTGAGATCTCTGTATTTTGGCGGAACAATCTCTTTGCCATTTTTATTTAATAAACCTACTCCTCCATTTCTTTGCATCAGGGCATATCCAAAACTCTCAAACTCACCTATGGCCTGGTATTTTGGCTGTTTAACTAAATCACCTTCAACATTGATAAGTCCCCATTTTTTATCTATTCGTACTGGAAAAAGTTTTTGCCCAGGCACGGAGTATGCCAAAAAGAGAAAAGCAATGAAAAGGATGGATTTCCGCATGGGTTTTTCTTAAAAAATTAAGCTTAACAGGTTTTTGGGATTTTAGTAGCCACCGGGGTAAATGGACTATTCAAGTCAAAAATGCCCTAAAATTAATAAACGCATTAGCAAAAAAAATATTTTTAATAATCTCTGACAATAATCAAATTGGCTAATTCTTCCAGACCAGATACTGCTGCTTTAGCACCTGTCAGTTTCGTTAAATGATCCAATGCCTCGTCCCTGTATTTTTTCATCAAAGCTACCGTCATATCCGGAATGTTGAGATCCTCCAGGATTTTAGTAACTGCTTCAATCTTTTGATCTTCATCTCCGGTCTTGTCTTTCATCCATGTTTTCAAAGCATTTTTCCTTTCGGGATCAGCAACTTCATAGGCTTTGAGTATCATCCAGGTCTTTTTATTCTGAAGGATGTCTCCTCCTCGTTTCTTACCAACTTTCTGGTTATCTCCGAAAGTATCCAAAAAATCATCCTGCAACTGAAAAGCTATGCCCACTTTCCTGCCATATTCAGAAATATGGTAGAAATCATCCTCCTCAACTCCACCGATAACAGCTCCCATTTGCAAGCTTCCTCTCAATAAGGCTGCTGTTTTCAACTCAATCATTTTCAAATACTGGGCAATGGTGATTTCATCTGAAGTTTCAAACTCCATATCGTATTGCTGCCCTTCACACACCAGTTCCGCAGTTTCATTAAAAATATCAATCAACCTTGGAGTTAAGGATTTATCAGCAGTTTCACACAATGATTTATAAGCCAATATGAGCATGACATCCCCGGAAAGAATTGCCGTATTGGTATCATATTTTTCATGAACAGTAGGTTTCCCACGACGCAATGTCGCATCATCCATGATATCATCGTGGACCAGGCTGAAATTGTGGAATACCTCAACGGCCAGTGCAGCTGGAAGTGCTTTTTTATAATCCGTTCCAAATAAATCGCAGGCTGCAAGAGCAAGAATTGGCCGGAGTCGTTTCCCCCCTAATTGCATGATATAATCCACGGGTTCGTATAATCCCTTTGGTTCTCTGACAAAGGAATTTTGTTCCAGGTAATCCATTATTACAGGATAAAATCGCTGAATGAGCTGCATTGAAAGTAATTATTTTTAACAAATCTAACAAAGAAAACCATACCCCCTAAAAAGTTCGTAAAATAATGATTATTTTGTCAGTTAGAAAATGAAACATTGCACACCGGCCACAAGTAAAACCAAAAATGGTACACAAAAGACAAGCCAATATTTTACTCATTGAAGACAACTCTGGTGACATTTGGTTGACCAAGGAGGCATTTAAACAAAGTAATAAGAAAACAAACCTGGAGGTGGTTTCAGATGGAGTCGAAGCCTATAAATATCTCAAAAATGAACCACCCTATGATAATAAACCGGAACCAGATCTTATCTTACTGGATTTGAACCTTCCAAAGTGGGATGGAAGGGATGTATTAAAAAAAGTCAAACTGGACGATAATCTAAAACATATTCCCATAATAATACTCACGACTTCCAATGCACACAAAGATGTGATTAATTGTTATAAATTATATGCCAATTGCTTTATAACAAAACCGGTTGATTACGAAAGTTTTTTTTCCATCATTAAACAAATTGAGACTTTTTGGCTGGATACAGTAATTTTACCAACAACCGTTTAATTTGATTTCGAGAACAGCTCCCCCTCCGGAGAAACAGATTTACCAACACAGGAAAACCATTTTATTCGAACAAACATGAAACAATTATCAGTAAATAATATACTTATTATTGAGGATGATCAAAACTATGTCGAACTCATAAAAGAGTATCTAAAAGAGGCCTCTTTTAAGTACAGGCTTTTCCATTCTGCATCTCTGATTGGTGGCATCGAACTGATCGAAGAAAAACCTGTTGATCTTGTGTTGCTGGACCTTTCTCTCGATGATACTGCCGGTTTTAACACCTTAACCAGTTATCTGGATAAAGTTGAGGACATTCCGGTAATTGTGCTGACAGGTAATAGAAATGAGGCTGTTGGTATCAGGTCAGTATCCGCAGGGGCACAGGATTTTCTGGTAAAAGGTGAATTTAATGAAGCCAGACTCATCAACGCAATTAAATATTCCATTCAGCGATTTAAAAGCCAGGCCAAGCTCAAAGAGAAAAACCAAATACTAACCATAAAGGAAAAAAGATACCGGGAGGCACAAAAAATCGGCAGGTATACCAATTGGGAAATGAACATCGTCACTAACGAAATGAAATGGTCAGACGAAATGTTCGAGATTTTTGGCTTTCCTCACCAAAGCTTTAACCCTACCCTCTCCGATTACCTGAGATACGTCCATATTGAGGATAAAGAGAAGGTGGAATCCTTTTTTGAAAATGCCATTAAAACAGGAGAGTTGACGAAAATAAATCACCGGATCCTGGTTCATGGCCGCCAGGTAAAAATGCTCAACATCCGTGTTCAGGTAAAATACGATGAAACTACCAACACCATCATTCTTTTTGGAAATCTTCAGGACGTCACTGATAACTTTCCCGGATTACCAGAGGCCTCCAGGGATGCCAGTCCCCTTCACCCGGAAATAAAGGTGGAATATTCTGCTGCTATTCCAAAAGACTTTGATTTTTTCGAACACCTTATTTCCCTTTCAAATAATCTGTATGATTTATTAGATTCAGATCTATCTGAAAGTCAAAGAAATACACTTTCAAAAATGGCCATCTCGCTCGGAAATTATACCAAGGTTACCGGGAATTTTCAAAGCTTGCTGCCCATGCTAGAACAAAAGTTACACCCAAGGGATACAGAGTTCAACATGGAAAAATTCCTTGCAGATATTCAGGAACCTTTCATTCTACAAAAACACCTTGGCAGAACCATCATTAATTTCCATTTCAGTGACAAACTCACAGGTAATTTCTCCGGGTCTTTCCAGAATATGAGACTCACTTTTTTCAATCTCCTGCTCAGTATATTGGAGAGCAAAAAAAATACCGATGACGTAAATATTCATGTTAATTTATTGGAAGACGGTAAAACCACCGCAACTCTGGAATTCATTTTTGCCTTTAGGGGTCAATTTCATCAAATCGAGGAAATAAGGGAATTAACAGAGGGAGAAAATATATTCCAAATTGAAAATCTGAAAAACCTGTTTAGCATTCATCCTTTGGACCTCGTCAATAATGCCTTTAGCATAAAGCAACTCAAGGGAGAATTAGACTACGAAGAAGGAGAGATTAGCCGGTTAACTTTCCGCCTTCCAATTAAAAAAACCGAAAAGAAGGTTTTGCAGGATCAAATTGTAGCCTCTGTAAATTTTCTGTTAGCAGAAGATCATGTCATGAACCAGATAGTGATGAAGAAAACACTTATGGCCTGGTCTGATAAAGTCAACGTTGAGGTCGTTAAGACCAGCAATGAAATCCTCCAGGAGCTAAAAAGTGAATATTACGACTTGTTGCTTTTAAATGTCGACTTGCCTGATCCGGGAGGCATTGAAATTGTGAAAAAGGTCCGGACCCAGCATCAGATTCCTATTCTTGGAATTAGTTCCTACCCTTCTAATCAGGAACAAAAAATGTGTATTGAAGCTGGTATGAATGCCTATCTGAAAAAACCATTCACCAACGAGAATCTTTTCCAACAGATTCTTGAGTTGCTTTCCAATTAGAATAACCCTATCGACCGGCTTTTTATCGCCATTCTTTGGACAAACGAACGTTCATTCGTATTTTTGCAACATAACAGAACCGCAATTGCATATGAACAGATTTCATTCTCTCAGTATCAAGGATATACAAAAGGAAACCAAAGACTGTGTTTCCGTTGCATTTAATGTGCCGGACAACTTAACAGATGAATTTCACTTCAACCCGGGCCAACACCTGGTACTAAAATCTGAAATCAAAGGTGAAGAAGTCAGAAGGTCCTACTCCATTTGTACCAGCCCATCTGATAAAGAATTAAGGGTGGCCATTAAACAAATCGAAGGTGGTTTGTTTTCGACTTTTGCAAATCAAAAGCTCAAAAAAGGAGATACGCTGGAGGTTATGTCTCCTTCGGGAAATTTTGGTTTCGATAAAGATGTGGAGCAAAAAGGGAATTACGTGGCTTTTGCAGCCGGCAGTGGTATTACTCCTATCATTTCCATTATTAAATCCGCTTTAGAAACTGATCCTGAAAGCCAGTTTACGCTGTTTTATGGGAACAAGAACCAACAGTCCATTATTTTCAATGAACAATTGGCATTTTTAAAAAATCAATATCTCAACAGGTTCAGCGTTTTTCATATTTTGTCTAAAGAGAACCCAGGAAGTGACCTCTTCTTTGGGCGAATTAATAAAGAAAAATGTAATACATTTTGTGAAAAGCTTATTAACCCGGAAGATGTGGATGCTTACTTCCTGTGCGGACCGATGGGAATGATTGAAGAGGTTAGAGAATGTCTCGAAGCATTTAAGGTATCAGCCGATAAGGTTCATTTTGAATTATTTACAGCTCCGGATCAAAAAACCTCCCAGGAGGCTGCCAGGCCTTCAACCGATGAGGAACAATTTGCAGTTTCACTCGATATTAAAATCGATAATGATTCTTTCACTATTCAATCACCTTCCAACAGTGGTACCATTCTGGACCTGGCCAATGAAGCCGGGCATGATTTGCCATTTTCCTGTAAGGGAGGTGTTTGTTGTACTTGTCGGGCAAAACTTACTGAGGGTGAAATCGTCATGGATGTGAACTATGCTCTGGAGGAGGATGAAGTGGAAGCTGGCTACATCCTGACCTGTCAGGCAAGACCTAGGACCAAAAAGATCTCTGTTGATTTCGATGCTTGATCACTAAATTAAGATCCATGAACAGATCCAAAAAAAAGGTGATCCAGATAGCCGCAGCGAAATTATTTCGCGATCGTGGTTATGCCGCCACCTCCATGAGAGACCTGGCCGAAGCTGTGCATTTAAAGGCCTCAAGTCTATACAATCATATATCCGGGAAAGAGGAAATTTTAAAAGATATCTGTTTCGAAACGTCCCAGCGTTTTCTGGAAGCTTTGGAGGAGGTGGAAAAAAAGGACATTTCCTATAGTGAAAAAATCCGGCATCTAATTCAATTACATATTCAAACCGCAATGACGGATGTTACGTCCATTACTGCCTTCAATGATGAATGGAGACATCTCAGCGAACCCCACCTTTCCACCTTTAAAACTATTCGAAAGGAATACGAAAACAGATTCAGAGACATTATTCAACAAGGTATGGATAATCATCAGATCCGGAATGGCGATCCGACAATAATCCTTTATACTATTCTATCCTCAGTAAGGTGGCTTTATGACTGGTATAGGCCCGACAGAGTATTAACTTCTTCAGAACTTGAAGACAGTATAATCAACATTTTAATGTCCGGCATAGCAAAATAATTTTATTTTTGCGTCAAGCATTAAATGAAACAATGAATAGCAAATTTTCCAATCCTTCAGAATATCAGGGCAACAAGGTTACCTCTTCCTTTTTAAGCCTCCGATTAGCCTTAGTGCTGATGGCTGGAGAATTGATCCTTGGGATTAGTGGTTATACCATTATTGAAGGGTATACCTTAAGAGAGGCCTTTTACATGACCATTCTGGCCATTTCTACCGTTGGTTTTACGGAGGTCCAGCCACTTAGCCCTACCGGACAGGTATTTTCTTCGGTTCTGATCATGCTCAACATTGGGATTTTTGCCTACCTCATTTCTGTTTTCACTTATTATGTCATCCAGGGGGAAATATTTAAGAAAATGAATTACGATCTTATCCAAAGGAAAATTGGCAAGTTAAAAGACCATGTTATCATTTGTGGTTATGGCAAATATGGTAAAGAAATTGCCATCCATTTATTACAACATGATATCCCATTCGTGATAATTGATGATGATCCGGATGTCATTGAAGGAATCAGGCAGGATAAACTCAATTTACTGTTTATCCATGCAGATGCCACCCTGGATGATACGCTTAAAAATGCCGGGATTGACCGCGCGGAAGCGATTATATCTGCCTTGCCTGAAGACTCTGAAAATGTTTACATTGTAATTACTGCAAAAAACATCAATCCTACGATCAACATTATCAGCAGAGCTTCTCAAATAAAATCTCAAAAAACACTACTCCTTGCCGGGGCAACCCACGTCATTATGCCAGAACAGATCGGTGGTTTTTATATGGCAACCCTTGTAAGTAAACCCGGTGCTGTGGAATTCTTCAGTTTTATTACCAGGGACATGGAATCAGACATCAGCTTTGAGGAACTCAAATATGAAGATATGCCGGAAGGCAGCAAGAATAAGACGCTCAAGGAGATGAATATCCGCAGCATAACCGGAGCCAATGTTATTGGATATATAAACCCCAATAATAATTATATTGTCAACCCAGGACCTGATGCCAAGCTGGAACCCAATTCGAGCTTTATTGTTCTCGGCAGTACCAAACAACTTGAAGCATTAAAAGAATTATTAGACAACTACCCATCCTAAACTATTCAAAACCATGGCACTCATAAAAAAAGTTCGGGGTTACTCTCCTCAATTTGGCACAGATTGTTATCTCACCGAAAATGCAACCATTGTCGGAGATGTAATTATGGGAGATAATTGCAGTGTATGGTTTCAGGCAGTCATTAGGGGTGATGTGAACAGCATTCGCATTGGAAACAATGTAAATATCCAGGACGGGGCTGTTATTCACGGGACCTATGAGAAATTCTCCACTACCATCGGTAATGATGTTTCTATTGGCCACAGGGCCATGGTTCATGGATGTACGGTAAAAGACAATGTACTCATTGGGATGGGAGCAATTATCCTTGACAATGCCGTTATCGAAGAGAATTGTCTCATTGCAGCGGGTGCTTTAATTTTGGAAAATATGGTATGTGAGTCCGGTGGAATCTATGCCGGGGTACCGGCAAAAAAAGTAAAATCTGTTCCCCCGGAATTTTTGGAAGAGAAATTTAAATCATTAGCTCAGAA
>QQUB01000903.1 GCA_008501835.1 Bacteroidota bacterium | reverse complement strand
ATATACCAATTCTCTGTCCATAGGATTTGATATTGAAACCGGAGGGCATGTTTTTCAATTACACTTCACTAATTCCACCTCGATGGTGCCTAAAGGATATATAACAGAGACCACAGGTGACTGGACTAAAGGAGATATTCACTTTGGGTTTAATGTGTCAAGAGTATTTACTATAGTTAAACCCAAAGGGTTTTAGTTAGAAGTTACCTAATTACACAGTAGCTTGTCTGCAAAGGCAAGCTACTTTTTTATTGCTTTGTAAGGTCCATATATTTCTTTTAATTTTCTAACTGGACACCCCCCTCCTCATGTTTAATAACCTGGATCCTGTCATTATTGTTTGCGACAATGATCAAAGGTGATCCTTCCGAATCAGAATTGAGCAAAACCATGTCTCTAACATCTCCCGGAGCATAAAATCCCGACTCGGATATTTTTGTAGGTTGAAAATTTCCCTTTCCGTCTCCTAATAACAATAAGCCATTTCCAGCATCAGCCCTTCCTGTTTCCATTTCGGAAACATGAAAATTGCCGGAAAGCAGGATGTCCATATTTCCATCCGAATTAAAGTCCCTGCTTATTAACCCCTGAACAGGGGCAATTTGTGCCTGGATCGGCAATGGCCGGATCGAATATGTTCCATTTCCCTGATTTTCTATATATGAACTTGTAAAAAGTTTTGCCTGATAATGCAGGGCGCTCTCCAACGCTTCATCTCCATAGATGTCGTTAATATTGGCTTTGGCAAACTGATCGTAAGTAGGGAATTTTTCCTTTAGGAAAGGCATCTGTTCCGAAGAACATTGTCTGCCCCTGACAGGGAAAAGTGTTCCATCGTCATAATATCCGAGTACAATATCGTATGTACCTGTCTTGTCGAAATCCGAGCAATAGATGTGCAGAGGTTCATAATCGGATGCCTTATACTTATAGTTTTTACCAAGATTACCTGCAACATAATCCATGTCACCATCACCATCAAAGTCTTCTTCGATGATTATATTCCACCAACCTGTTGTATGGTCAAATCCGTATTTTTCGGTTTGATTAGTGAAGTTCCCATTATTGTTTTCGAAAAAACTGATAGGCATCCATTCTCCTGTAAGAATCAGGTCAAGATCCTCATCTTTGTCAAAATCTGTCCACAAGGCAGTAGTGACAAGTCCGGGACTAAGAAGGTCATTACCTGTTTCAGCTGTTACATCTGTGAATTTGCCATTATCGTTTTGCAAAAGGTAACTTCTGGGGGCAAAAGGATATTGACCGGGTATCAGCCGTCCTCCGATGAACAGATCCAAATCTCCATCTCCGTCATAGTCAGCAGCTGAAACACAACCCCCACTAGTCAGCATTTCCGGCAGGGCATCAGTGGCTCGTTCAAATTGGCCATTACCCAGGTTGACGTATAGGCGGTCCTGTAAAAGAGGGGAGTCCTGTTCAAACTCATTGCCACCACTGACAACATAAAGGTCAAGGTCTTCATCATTATCAGCATCAAAGAACAAGGCACCGATATCTTCATATGCTCTATCCCGCTGCCATGGACCTGATGATTCCCGGAAGTCAGATTCGTCATTTTGCAAATAGAGTACCCCGGCCTGACCACTGGCGCCGCCTATGAAAAAATCATCCCATCCATTACCGTCGACATCTCCCAAAGCAATTTTTGGTCCAAATTGGGAAGTTTTATGAGGTAATAAACTCTCCTTTAAATAATCATCGTATTCATTTTCAGAATGTTGGAAATCAGCATTACTCGTTTTTGAAATGTCTGTAAACAAAGGGGTGTGTTTATTCCCCCATGGATCCGGTAAACCTTCTTTAGCCCCGGTTTTATCTATTTCGAGGAGTTGGTTGGCAGCAATATCGTTTAGTCTGCTTTGAGTTCCATCGGGCCATGTTACGACTACTTCATCTACCTGAGAATGACTTCCCAGTCCAAAGTGTATTTTTGGTTCAACAGATGACTTAAATCCGCGTGTTAAGGTTAATTCCTGGTGTTGTTGGAGGTCCCCGCTTTTAACACTCACTTTTGCCCCTAAGGCAAAAAGGTTTCCGTTTTCTCCCGATAATTGAATTTGTAGATAATTATTAGCCAGATCCTTACGAGCATTATTTTCATATACACTGGCAGTCAAATTGATATTATTAACCACAAGGTCAAGGTCTCCGTCAAGATCAAGGTCGGCATATGCAGCGCCATTTGAGAAACAAGGTTGTGTGATTCCAAAATCGGAAGATTTATCTGAAAAGGTAAGATCGCCGTTATTCCGGAAAATCTTATTGGGTATTGGGTTGGATGGCATCATATTTACTAACTCTTCGATGCTCCCTTCGTAATATCCGTCCTTGAGCTTTTTTTCTAACTCTATCTTAAAATCATTATCTTCAATATCCCGTTTTATCCCATTGGAAACGAATAGATCCTTTAACCCGTCATTATCAAAATCTGCAAAGAAAGTTGCCCAGCTCCAGTCGGTTTTTGCTACTCCGGCCATTTGACCGATTTCACTAAAAGTTCCGTTTCCGTTATTAAGCTGGAGAACATTACGCATATATTGGTAGTGATATCCGTCTGCTACAATCATCCAAAAATCCTGAGGATTCATACCAAACATCTGGGTTTTCCGCCGGTAATTATTCTGCGCCATCATGTCGCAGACCATCATGTCGAGTTGGCCATCATTATTAAAATCAGAAAGGTCAACGCCCATACTCGAATAAGAGGTATGCCTTACCGCCTGATGAATGGTATTTTCGAATGTGCCATCTCCATTATTGATGTAAAGAATATCGGGTTCCTGCCTGTCATTAGCTACATAAATATCGGGCCAGCCATCATTGTTAACATCTCCCGAGACAACCCCCAGGCCAACGCCATAATTAAGAACTCCTGCTTCAACCGTTACATCGGTGAATGTTCCATTACCATTATTTCTGTAAAAATGATCACTGCGCTCATGTACAGGATTCGTAAAATTTGCCAGGCTGAAGCCATGGTCCAAAGTGTTTACCTTAAGGTGATTCAATACATAAAGATCCAGATCTCCATCCAGGTCATAATCAAAAAAAGTAGAATGTGTTGACCAGCTTTGATCGGCAATTCCGTAAGCCTGGGCCTGTTCAGTGAAGGTGAGATCTCCATTGTTGATATAGAGCAGATTCGCAGCTAATTCCGGAAAATTGTTATTATATGCTCTGCATACATAAATGTCCAATAACCCATCATTATTTACATCTGCCATGGTCACCCCTGTAGTCCAGTCATTTCTTCCTCCGACTCCTGCATTGGAGGTAATGTCCTCAAACTGCATATTCCCTTTGTTCAGATACAATTTATTTTCTACCATACTTCCGGTAAAATAAATATCCGGCAAATTATCATTATTAATATCCCCAATAGCTACGCCGCCTCCGTTGTAGGCATTAAAGTAAACATAAGTGTTTACGCTTGGAGATTCCTGTAATACATTGTTAAAATGGATACCACTTTCATCGGCTTCCAGCAAACTAAACAAAGGAGATTCACTGGAATTGTTGGTTTCCGTTGAGTTATTACATGCTTGCAACAGAACGAGGGAAAAAATAAACAGGCTAATCCGGCAGATAGAAAAAGTGTTCTTCTGATAAGAATATTTCATTGGTAACGGCTTTAAAACTATAAGATTTTGTTCCTTATAAAAAAGTAAGGTCAAAGGAGGGATAATGTAATTTACGAAATTTTTAATTGGTTTGTTGCATTAATGCATTTTATGCGAGGGATCATTAGGAAAAGTAAGTTACAAAGAAATGCCATTGATTTTACAGGATTCTCCTGAAAGTCATGGCCAAATGATTTTGGCAGGCAGGCCATATAAGATTCTACTAGTCCTAAAACTATGTGAAAGGGAATCCTGTTTTATCGGTTCAGGAGGGTTTCAAAAACGCTTGAAAAGGTATTAACTTATTTCTTTAACACTCATTTCCAATTCAAACTGTTCTTGTTTGTTTTGGGCCCTTAACCAGGAGATCAAGGCAAGGGAGAGAAGGCCTGCGCCGGCAAAACCAAGAACCAAGGGGAAAGCTGTGTCTATAATGAATCTACCGATCCAAATCCCTAATGGGACTGAAATCAGCGTAGAAACAAAACCAACAACCGTTGAACCTAATCCTGCAATATGACCAAGCGGTTTCATGGCCAGAGCATTCAGATTCCCAAACAAAATACCTGTGCTGAATAGCAAAAAAACCAGTAAGCCCATAAAGATCCAAAAGGAAGGATTTTGCAGGGATGTGAAGAAAAAGAGCAAAGCAGCTCCACACGAAATGATTGTAAATGCGATCAATGCCCAATAGGTCATTTTTTCCATCCCAAAGGTCATGACCAGTTTGCTGTTGACAAGGGAGGCAATACCTATGGAAGCAGCCAGCAATGCAAAGATCAATGGAAACTTGTCCCCCAAACCATATTGGTATTGAAAGACTTGTTGAGCAGAACTGAGATAAACCAAAAAGGCTCCCTGAATGAATCCGATGATGAGGGTGAAGACAAGCGTGGTTCTCGTTTTAAATATTTCCAAAACGGCTCTGTTGATAGTAAAGACCGAAAAGGGTATTTTATTTTCCGGCTTGAGGGTTTCTTCTTGCCTGAAGAAAAACCAGACCAATATGATGAGCGCCACCGCGATTTGTGTGAGATAAATGGATTTCCATCCGGCTAAAAATAGCATGCCTTGGCCAATTGCAGGTGCAACAATGGGAACCAAAATGAAAATGACCATTATGAAAGACATAACCCTGGCCATCAGGTCGCCTACAAATCGATCCCTGACCATAGCTACTCCTATAGTTCGTGGAGCCCCAAGTCCAACTCCCTGGATAAACCTGCTGACGAGCATAATTTCAAAACTAGTGGCAAATACGGAAAGAATACTTCCAAGGATAAAAATCAAAAACCCGTAATATACGGCTGGTTTGCGACCGAGACTATCAGATAAAGGTCCGAAGAATATTTGCCCGATGGCCAGGCCAAGAAAAACCAGGGAAACGAGTAATTGGTTATCATTGGGATTCTGAACACCATAGTTATCCCCAATGATTTTCATTGCCGGTAGAATGGCGTCAATAGAAAAAGCGCCAAGGGCCATCATAAATGCCATCAGCATGATAAATTCTGCTGAATTTTTGTTTTTGAGCATCAGGGAGAATTTGGTAGGTTTATCCTAAGTTTTACCCGTTTAACAGTCGTTTCAAGCCAAGGAAAATATTGCGCTCCAGGATATCAAACTTTCCATCTGAAAGGAACAAGGCTTTTATTTCATTTACAAGGGATTCTTTTCCTGCGTCGGAAGGGTAGTGCTTTTCAACGGCAGAGACAATCTTTTGCACTCTTTCGTAATCCTTATCGGCAGAAAATTCACTTTGCATTTTCTCCAAAACATCCTGATCAATTTTTGAAAGAATGAAAGCTTTTTCTTCTTCCTGTTCAACATAATCAGCATTGGCGCAATACTGAAAAAGATAACCCAGGAATTCATTTTTCGACCAATCTGGAGTGGTATTACTCATTTTATTTGTTTTTCAATGTACTCAATATGGAGGGTGTCAAAATTTTACCGCTGCAAGATAGGAAATTGGAGAGATATTCTTTCTGAAAGGTTAGAAGCATTGTTTTTTTGTTTAACCAATACCAGGGAAAAGACAATAAAAAAACCACAACCTGAAAACAAGTTGTGGTTACGGGTCTGTGATCCCGCCAGGACTCGAACCTGGAACCTGCTGCTTAGAAGGCAGCTGCTCTATCCAGTTGAGCTACGAGACCGGATGTTTATTTCTAAAGCGGCGCAAAGTTATTCTTTTTTGAAAAAACTTCAAAGCCCTTAGGGGAATTATTTTAATATCTTTTTTTACAAACCAAATAGCGGGACAAAATCAAGGTGTTCTGTCCCGCCATTTATGTATTCAACACAAGGTTTTAAAAAAAGGTTCAATTCAACTATTTCCCTTGTTTAGTCATCGTCAGATTAATATCAGTGGAAGTTTTCATGTCCATTCCCATTACCGACATATTGAGGTTTTGCTTCATAGTAGAAAGCTGTACCATTCCGTCCAGTCGGTTGATGGTCATTTCACCATTGAAATCTCCCTTTCCTGACATCATCGCTTCAGGACTCAAATCGATGGTTCCGTTTACACTGAGAATCACATTGGTGGCGGTAATTTCCTTAACGGTATAAGTGAAATTCTGAGTCATCGGCACCTGTCCGGCTATTTCACTTGTTGCATCCCAGCTATCACCAACTTTAACTGCATTTTCAGGGTAGGTGATAAAAGTGGATTCCAGCGACTGATTCATCTGGTCAATCTGACCTGCCATTTCCGGGTTGTCACCAAAGATCTCGTCATAATTGGGGGCTTCTAGCAATTCTCCACGATTACTTAGTTTGCTGACCATGCTTTTATCGATCATTGCTCCCATCGTTTTGTGCATTTCTGCTGAAGTAGGATCATCCATGTTTGGATTAGAAGAGTCATAATTCATGTTCATCATAGGGTTATTCATGCTCATTCCAATCTTTTTAAGGATATTATCCAGATAGAAGGAGCCATCTTTGTCAACACCGTTAACTTTGAGGTCGTTATCCATGGTCATAGTCATAGTCATGGCCTGAGGGCCCTCCATCATCATGCTCATTTGCATGCCCATTTTGTATTGGTCACCCTTTGTCGGCTGAAACCTTAAAAGTGCTTCTTTGGTACTGAGTCCACCAGTCGTTTTGCAGGCAGAAATAATGAGGACAATTAACAACACACCCAGTGTTGAATAGCGAAAATTCAGATTCATTTTATTGATATTTTTCAGATAAAATAATGGTTATTAATGGTAGGTCAGGTGAGTTTCAGTAAGGAAAGTGAACTTTTCTAAACTTTACAAATTTACTAAATAAGTCATCCTAATGATAAGTAATTGATATTTTTATGCGAAACAATTTTAAACAAAACACCTTTTCCATGAAATCACCATTTAAGAATTCCTTTATTTCTACTCTGCAATGGAGCCTGCTGGCCTTTATTTTTTTGTTTTCTTCAAATCTTTTTGCCCAACTCGATATCTCCGGCCTGGAAGCCATGAAAGCCCGTGCAATTGGCCCTGCCGGAATGAGTGGTCGTGTTACTGCTATTGATGTAGTGATTGATGAACCGGACATAATTTATGTAGGTACTGCCTCCGGAGGGTTGTGGAAATCAGCAAGTGGGGGAGTGGAATGGGAACCCATATTTGATAACGAGGCGGTAGCATCAATCGGAGCAGTAGCCATTCAGCAAAATAACCCTGATGTGATATGGGCAGGGACTGGAGAGGGAAATCCGCGCAATAGTGTCTCCGGAGGATATGGAATTTATAAAAGCCTTGATGGAGGAAAAACCTGGACACTTATGGGACTGGAGAAAACCAGGAACATCCATAGAATAATTGTAGACAGAGACAATCCGAATATCGTTTTTGTGGGAGCCATTGGGTCTTCCTGGGGGGAACATCCAGAACGTGGGGTGTTCAAAACAACTGACGGGGGAAAATCCTGGGAAAAAGTTCTTTTCGTGGATGAAAAAACGGGATGTGCTGACCTCGTTGTAGATCCTTCCAACCCTAATAAACTCATAGCAGCCATGTGGGAACACAGGAGAAAACCATGGACTTTTACCTCAGGTGGCCCAGGTTCAGGTTTGTATGTGACCTTAGACGGCGGACAGACCTGGCAGGAGAGAACCCATGAAGATGGATTGCCCAAAGGCGATCTTGGTCGAATCGGACTCGCTATAGCCCCCTCGGATCCGGATATCGTTTATGCTCTGATAGAATCAAAGAAAAATGCATTGTATAAATCTGAGGACGGCGGGGTGAAGTGGACCAAAGTAAACGATAAACGGGAAATAGGGAACCGTCCTTTTTATTATTCCGATATTTTTGTTGATCCGTCTAATGAAAATCGAATCTATTCTGTATTTACTTATGTAAATGTGAGTGAAGATGGAGGTCGTTCATTTGAACAATTGATGCCAGCTTATAATACAACAAAAGGTGTTCACCCTGATCACCATGCCTGGTGGATTCACCCCAATGACCCGGATTTTATGATCGATGGTAATGATGGAGGATTGAATATTACCCGGGATCGTGGAAAGACCTGGAGATTTGTGGAAAACCTGCCCGTAGCCCAGTTTTACCACATCAATGTGGATATGGAATACCCTTATAATGTCTATGGAGGTATGCAGGATAATGGCTCCTGGGCAGGACCGGCTTATGTGCTTAAAGATCAGGGTATCAGAAATGCCTACTGGCAGGAATTGATGTTTGGAGATGGCTTTGATGTTGTACCTGATCCTAAAA
>QQUB01000176.1 GCA_008501835.1 Bacteroidota bacterium | reverse complement strand
TTTATTCAGAGCCAGCACAGGATGTGAGTGCTAAGGTGAAAGCTAAGCTGTAAACCTGGCCACCTCACCAATAAAGGTTAAAAAACATGCAAAGTAACCATTCGGTTCCTGGGAAAGAAAGAGCCATTGGTGTCTTTGACTCCGGCATTGGCGGCCTTACGGTCGCCAATGCCGTTTTTGATTTATTACCCGCAGAAAAAATCATCTATCTCGGAGACACGGCAAACATTCCCTACGGAAATAAAACGGCCGATCAAGTCCGGGATCTGAGTTTCAGAATCATCGAATTCCTCCTTCAAAAAGGTTGTAAAGCCATTGTCGTAGCCTGTAATACGGCCTCTGCGGCTGCCCTCGATGCCATGCGTTCAAAATGGCCGGAGGTGCCTTTCATAGGTATGGAGCCCGCAGTAAAACCCGCTGCAAAACTTACCAAAACCGGAAAAGTAGGTGTGCTCGCAACCGCCGGAACCTTCAAAAGCCAACGGTACGCCAAACTCATGCACGCCTACGCCAAAGACGTTACCATGATTGAAAACCCATGCGTCGGATTGGTAAAACTTATCGAACAACACAAAATAGAACACCCGGAAACCCGCGAATTACTCGAATCAATCCTGCGCCCAATGGAAGCGGAAGGTGCTGACACCTTCGTATTGGGATGCACCCACTACCCGTTCGTAGAACACATCATCCGCGACATCATCGATGAAGCGGAACACATAATCAACCCGGCTCCAGCTGTGGCCCGACAATTGAAGCGTCGGCTTGAAAGCCTTGATCTGCTCAATCCTTCCACAGAAATTCCTCAACATGAATTTTATGCTTCCGGAGAAAAGGAGGCTATGAAATGGGCGGTAGAGTATTTGACCGGGAGGGAGGATGTGGAGATTTTGACGCCTTATTTGGGATATCCGTCAAATTAGTGGTGGCTTTACGAAAATCCGGTCTCAGAGGCATGGCATTGATTTTTACTAATTTGACGGCAATCCCTTCCTTGGGGTAAAATAAAGAATATCTTATTTTACTTTCGGCCAACTTTGCTTCTCGAATTTTTCCTGGATTATTTTCCTTTTTTTTCAAACAAAAAATGCCCTCCGGGCGGAGAGCATTTCCTTTTTTAGTTAGAGCTAAAAAAGTTTTTTCATAATAGTCCAATTTTGTTGCCGTGGGCTAAAAAGCTTATTCGACACACAAATGTTAACCAAAAGTAAACAATCTGGAGCAAAAATCAAAAAATCCCGATTCTTACAAACCGGGACCCGTCTAGACTAAACACCGTGATCCTTGAAAGAGCACGCGTTTTTGGAATTTGAACTTATAGGTGTTCCGGCCAAATTATGACCGAAACACCTGTTATACACAATCGTGAATAGAAATACTATTTTTTAGAAAAATAGTATTTCTTGCTCTTCCTATATCGTTGGCCGTCAACCGTTCACCGTAGGCCGTAGACCGTCTATCGTCTATCGCAACAACACCACCTCTCCCGACTTCTTAATCTTCTCCGTCCTTCCGCAAATATTCACCGTCGCCTGCATCTGCCAGATATAAACTCCCGGCTTCATTTCCGTACTCTGAGTCTTACCATTCCAGCCACTGCTGATATCTTCCGACTGGAAAAGGTTATTCCCCCAGCGATCGAAAACGGCGAGATTGTAATTCTCAAACTTGATCTCCGGACTTGGATAAACCATAAACAGATCATTCGGACCATCATTGTTTGGCGAGAATGCGTTTGGCACATAAATCCCCGTTTCAGAGGGTTCTATTTCCCGCTGAACAGCTGCATTCACATTTACAACTTCACAACTATTCGCTACCTGAAGCGAATAAGTACCCGTTTCATTGACCGTTAGATTTGGATTCGTTTCTCCATTGTTCCAAATAAAAGTCAGATTACCATCATCTCCAGAGAGAACATCTGCTTGTAATTCTGTTTCAAGGGTTTCACATGGCAGTATTTCATCATCTACAAGTACGATCAGCACATCCATGGCATCCACATTAAAATCATAGGTAGAAACACATCCGTTATTATCACGAACATACGCCGTGTAACCATCCGCCTGTAAGCCCGTAAAGCCAGGATTGGCCTGGAAATTCGTTCCATCCAGAGAGTATTCATATGGTCCGGCGCCACTATCAACTTCAACTGTCACCAATCCCGTTGAAGTATTCGGGCAACTGTCGTCCACCTGGGCATCAACTTCTGCCTCCGGTAAACCGACAATTTCTACTGAAACTATCGAGTCGCAACCAGCAGCATTGATATAAGTGAAATCCATTTGATCCCCAATTTGCAATTCCATTCCATCATAGGTTCTGCTTTCTCCAGGACAAGCTTCCAATTGCAAAGCAGAAGAACTTGAGAATATTTCCGTAACACTTAACATGATGGTGGAATCACAACCCGATGCGCTCGTCAATACTACCATATCCTGATCTCCCGGGTTATAAGTCTGTCCTTCATAATCAATGGTCGTACCAGAGCAGGCATGTAATTCAACCTGTTCAACGATCTCTTCCATGAACTGAATAGTAACCGTTTCCGTAGAATCACAGGTTGGTGAAATGGAATAAACTGCTGTAAAGGTCGTATCACTCGTAAAGGTGGTACCATTGTAATCTACCGTTTCGCCGGCACATTCCACAAATTGCACCTCCACAATCGGGCTCTCCGGACAATATTCTTCGAGCAACCAATCAATTTCCAAAACAACATCACAACCAACCATAGTCGTATCCACATTCAACACTGTAGCCTGCAGACCGGCCGGAATACTCATAGTATCAATTTCAAGGGTATAGCCTGTGGACAAAATATTCTCAAAAGCATAAAAACCATTGGCATCACTGGCATCATCCCCAATTTCAAGGCCTTCCAGAATCAGGTTAATTATCACACCGCTCACAAGTGTATCTCCCGCATCAATCGTTCCGTTAAGGTTTACATCAGAATACACTTCTCCCTGAATGGTTCCAAATCCATCAAACAGGTCAACCGTCAATGGGTCAGAAGACAGCACACAACCAATTGAACTCACCATTTCCACATAGTACTCTCCACTTTCATCAATGATCAAATCAGGGTCATTGCCATCCGGAGCCGGGATCGGAGATCCATTGAAATACCATTGATAACTGGTAATTCCTGCAATCGGTGGAATACAAATAGTATCCGGACTACAACGAGTATGACACCCTGAAGGAATCATATCCACTGCCGGACCGTCGACAATAGTCAGGGTATTACTTTCACTTTCACAACCAAATTCGGTAATGGCTGTCACGTAATAATCTCCTGCTTCTGAAGTAGTCATACTGGTTCCTACCTCACCCGTATTCCAAACATAAGTGAGGTTTGCATCCGGACTCACCACGCTGAATACTGTTTCCGTTGCTTCACAGATCAGCCCGGCAATCGAGGCGGTAATTTCCACATTCTGTGGAACCGGATTAACCGTGATTTCAAAAGGCCCCATCACATTGGTACAGGAAGTCGAATTATCCGTAACCGTAACATATATATCATAATCACCGGCGGGCAAAAGATTACCCCGGTCCTCAGAATACTCCGTTTCAGGACCCAAATCTCCATTAGACCATTCATATGTGTAATCGGTACCTTCAATAACTTCCAGGAATACATCCTCTCCTTCACAGGTCACATATCCATCATTGAAAAAAGCGGTGGGCTGGCCATATTCATTGTACTCTACTCCACGAATCGGAGCGTCCGGTGCGGGAATGACTTCCACAACCACAACATCCGGCACATAAGTACAACCATCAATATCAGTAACCAATACTTCATAAACGCCTTCTTCCCCAACTGTGATGGCTTCCGTTGTTTCACCAGTAGACCATTCCCAGGAAACGCCTCCCGGAGGAGCGGTCAGATCGATGGAATCTCCTTCACACAATGGCAAGCTTCCGGAAAGGGCAATGTCACCGGAGAGCGTATTTGGTTCGATAGTGATATTTCTGCTAAAGGTATTTGTACAGCCATAAATGCTTTGCACAAACAAGGTGACTGTATATACACCAGGATTATCATACAAATGATAAGCGTCGAAAATTTCTGAAGTATTCTTATTACCACTTGCAGGATCACCAAAATCCCAACGGACGTAGGTAACCGTATTATTAATATCAGCAATAAAACCTGATGCAGAAGCTGCACACCCTACTTCAGGTTCTTCAAAGGCCACATGTGGCGGTGGGTAAACCGTCAATGCACGGGTGATGGATGATGTACAACCATTATCTGCCGTAGCGGTCAGTGTTACATTATATGTTCCTTCCGAAGCGAAAATATGGGTCGGATTCTGATCTGTTGAAGTATTCGCAGCACCACTGGCCGGATCACCAAAGTCCCATTGCCAGGAGACGATGTTCACAAATGGCAGGAAGGTCGATAAATCAAAAAACTCGACCACCTCACCAGGACATGCATTGTCAACTTCAAAATCAGCGGCCATCAATACAGTATCCACTCTCAATTCATAACAAGACAGGACATCTCCCGAGCCATTGACATAATCCGCCCACATAACTACCTTAAAGAATCCTGCCTCTGAGAAGAAATGTGTTGGGTTAGGTCCTGAACCAAAATTGGCAGCACCACTTCCGGGATCACCAAAGTTCCAGGTAATTGATCCTGGCACCGGGCTCACCAGAGAAGATTCCTGATAAGAACGTTCATTACAATCAACACCCCCCAGAAGATCAAAACTGTCTCCGGCAAATGCACAACTTGCACCGCCTCCCGGACCACCGCCTCCGCCGCCACAATCTTCAATCTCAATCACATTGGAGGTCGACATACAGCCATAGGAGTCGGTTATTTCAACATAATAATTACCATAAGCTGTGGCATTGTAAATAGGATTATCTGTGCCTACCATAGCGCCATTATGGTACCATTGATAGGAATACCCTGCACTCGAATTAATTGCGTACAAAGTTGCATCCACAGGCACATTACAAAATACCGTTGGATCAGGAGTAGAAATATTGATCACCGAAGCAGGCTGAGCATCAATGTGGAACGTTGTATCTCCTACACAACCGTACTGATTGGTTACACTTACCCGGTAATACCCTGGTCCAATATCCGGTGTCGCCAAGGTAGATACCAGCGCCCCGAATTCGTCTCTCCATTCGTAACTGTCAAAAACCTGGGTGGTTTGCACTGTTGCAATTCCATTAGGACAAAGCTCAGCAGGGTGTGTGACGGCTGGCTGTGGAAGTGGATAAACCTCCACATTTAAGGAAGTTGACTCACTACAAGCCGAAAGCTCAACAGTAGCCGGACCGTCCTCAAACCAAACGATTTCAATGGCACTCAGGGAAGGATCACCGATGATGGTTCCAGCAGAGGCCGGATTGATTGACCATGCGTAATCGATGCCATCGTAATGTTGGGTTGAAAATGCGCTGATCTGGTCGCGGCAAACATCGCTTGTTCCGTCGATGGTAAATCCGGTAATCGCCTGCGCAGTGAATGGCAAGGCTTCTGATTCGCAAGGAATACCCGCTGAATTGATCTGAACGACCGACAATTCATAAGGCCCGGAATTACCCCAGGTAACTGTGATTGGATTTCCATATCTTTCTGTCACTGCTCCTCCGTTATTCACCTGCCACCTGTAATTATTTTCAGGAATGCCAATGGCCTCATATGTATATGTGGAGTTTGGACAAACATTCGCCTCTCCTTCAATTGCATCCACAACAGGAGGAGCAGCAACTACATTCACATTCATTTCAAAAGCATCCACACAATAATCTGCAGGGTTTACCGGAACAGCAGTCAATGTGTAATAACCTGCACCGAAGTTCCAGTCGATCATTGGATCCGTAGTAGCATTAATGGTCTGAATGGTTGTACCGTTTTGAGTAATCGTCCAGTCACAAGGGAAACTCATGTTGTTTTGAGTATTGATAGCCGTATAAATTTCACTATCATTTTCACAGACTTCAATGGCTCCAACGAGATAAAACTCAGGTTCAACTTCTACAGAGAGGGTGGCTTCACCACCACATTCGAGGTAACAGTTTTCATAGCTTACACTTACGGTTTGTGCGGCAGATGGATAAAATTGGTTGTTCCACTCCACAGTAATTTGATGGGTTCCCTGTCCGGCGATGATGGTTCCGAAATTGGTCACCGCCCAGTTGTATTCAGTCGCTTCATAGGCTGGAAGACTATAGATTTCAACGGCACCCTTACAAACATTGGTATTCCCCTGGATCGGGGCATTATCCGTTATGATGGGTACTTCGACAAAAGTGGGAGCAAGGCAGAAATTATCGGCTCCACAATCGTCAACCTGCAACTCAATCGTTCCTATCGGCCCACTCAGCCAATCGATGGTTACAAAATTATCATTGGGACCACCACCATTGGTGACATTCCCATTTCCACTGACGTTCCAGTAAAAAGTCCCGCAGGTTGCATCGGAAGTATAAGTGATGGTTTCGCCTTCACAAACAGTTGCCACACAATCGACATTCGGGTTTTCTGCATTGATGACTTCCACCTGGACACTTGTGGTGTCCGAACAAAGGCATTCATTATAAGCAATCAATTGAACAGTATAGGAGCCGGGCGATTCATAAGTGAATTCCGGGTCGCTTTCTTCAGAACTGCCTATTCCGAAATTCCATTCATAAATGGAAGCTCCGGTACTTTGGTTTTCGAAATATATGGTTTGTCCTTCACAGACTGTTATCACACCATCCACCACCTCAGGATTACTGCCAATAGCTGCCTCGGGGTCATCGAGAATATCCACACATGTACTGGCCTCACCACCACACCATTGATCCCAGAAAAAGGCAGATACATATCCTGTTCCTGAAGCACCCCAATTAACGGTAACTGAACCGTCCTCATCATTGATGACATAACTGTCAGCTCCGGTAATCGACCAGGAGACCCCATTGGTACCTCCTCCAATGGAATCCACTTGTACCCAATAGGTTACTGTGGAAAAAGCACACACTTTTTCGCAATTATTACTGCCAGGATTTCCTCCTGAAGCATCATTAGCCGGACAAATTTCATGTGCATTGGAATAGAGAAAATATTCCTGGTAGGGCAACCAAAAGACATCGATACAGGCGGATGCTGTTAATCCGTTTGCATCAACTACATCAACGCAATACGTGTAAGTTCCGGGAGGGTTATCACAAATAATGTAATAATTTTCGGTCGTTGTTACTCCATCATACCAGTTGTAGACGTAGGGAGCTGTTCCCCCGGTAACATACACCCAGGCTTCGAGGCATTCCCCTTCACAGGGGATGTTGTTGTATTGAATTTCAACAACCATTTGGGCATAAAGACCGGAAAAAGAAAAAGAAAAAAGAATAGCAAAAAGAGCGAGTTTAAGTTTCTGGAATTTCATAAGATAATTAGATTAAAAGGGTTTTTGTTCAGAAGTCGGATTGTCGATTTAGATACGGGTATGGAAAAAATTGCTGCCTGAGATGTATGAAAAAGACGTTTGGACGTTTAGATTTTCAGACCATGCCTTCGGCATTTTTTAGATCTTTTTGGAAAAACCAAAACAGTCTGAAGGTCTTACAAACAAAATGGTCAAACTATCCAAATCCCTCTTCACAACCGCCAAAAAGTCAGCACTTTACAAACTTTTTGTGTCAAAATGGCAAATCTATCGATTGGCAGGTGTTTTGATGGTTTTCAAGTGAAAAATATAGTGGTTCCTCGAAGAATTTGAAGGTTTTAGCGAAAGGAAAAGAAATTTGTTTCACATAAATATTATTTTTCGGAAATATTGCATTTGAGTTATTCAAATAACCAGAAACGAGTAACCAGAAACAAGAAACAAGCAAATATGACATACGATAATTTCACAACAAAATCACAGGAAGCCATCATGAAAGGGCAGCAGATCGCCGGAGGGCTTGATCAGCAACAAGTGGATACACCACACCTCATCGCGGGCATTTTACAAACCGATGAGGATGTTTCTAAATTCCTGCTGCAAAAAATGAACGTGAACATTCTCGTCCTGAAGAAACAACTGGACGATGAAGTCAGAAAATATCCAAAAGTAGAAGGTTCTGAAAAGCAATTCCTCACTAATGACGCCAATAAGGCTCTTGCTGCAGCAAAGAAAATGCTTCCCGAATTTGGGGACGAGTATATCTCCCTCGAGTTAATGATGCTCGGGATTCTTAAAGGGAAAGATAAAGGTGCATCCATACTAAAAGATCAGGGCGCCACAATTGATGGATTAAAAGCTGCCATCCAGGAGTTGCGTAAAGGCAAAAGTGTCACGGACCAAAGTGCCGATGGAACTTATAACTCCCTCAAAAAATTTGCCGTCAACCTCAACGAC
>QQUB01000844.1 GCA_008501835.1 Bacteroidota bacterium | reverse complement strand
GTCCATCTGAATGACCTTTTTAGCGACTTTGTTAGAATTACCCAAAACATCAAAAGCATGTTTACAGTTGTACGCTATGGTTACCCATTCTAAGTTAGATATGTGATTCCACGCTTTATCTCAATCTTTGTGATTTACTACATGACCTTTAGGAGCAGGTCAAGCAAAGTGCTTCAAAACTAATCTATGCCCTCTTCTTCGTATCACAGAACGCTTACGTAGTTGATATTCTGAATATCAATCCTTATCTATTCTTGCCTTAATTTGTCATCACTTCACTGTGTACTTTCAATGCTTTCAATATGGTACTATTCTAGGCAAAGAAAGTAACCTCCCTCGATTGCTTATTTTGTAGTATCATTCAAATCACTGAACATCCATTCGTTCTTCTCAGGGTAAACTCTGAAGGTCGTAAAACCTCTCATCTTTGAATGTTATTTTCTGCATAATCAAAAACCCTTATGTGATAAAGCGGTTGCTATCCAACACCACAGAAGAGTATTAGACCGCCCTATCGCATAAGAGCCTTATATATGATGTCAGATAGCTATTGTATGCTAGTCAAAAAAAGATAAAAATCAAATGTAAAAAACGCCCTACTGTGCGAGAGTAGGACGTTATGCTTTTAGTCTTGCTGGACGAGTTCTAACACTCTGTCCTCGAAGCGTTGCCAGTCAAATCTAGGGTTTTGTGCATTGCAAAATCTTGAGATTTGAAAGATAAGGTCTTTCAGCAAAGACTCTTTATCAGTCACGTTTCAAGATTGCCACACATACACATCAGCTAGAGTAGCTGCCAAAGCCTCAAAGTGCTTTCTTGTCATTTGTGACGTTTAAGAAATAAAAGCACTAGCAAGTTACAGTATTTTCGAGAAACAAGAAAGGGTGCAGAGGAATTTCCTTGCACCCTATTTTTTATGCTCTGGCAAGAGCAAAATTCTTTTCAAAAGTCTTGAGTAAACATTTAGGCTTAGTGTGGAGGACGAGATATAAACACCGATCCTCGATATACCCATAATCTCCATCACCATCATCATAGGTGACAAAGACAATGAAAACCTCATCATACAGAGGATGATCTACAGGTATATTTTTCACTCTTTTTTCAAATCCTAGAACATCAACTTTTTGACCTTTCTTCGATACACTGGTTGCTGTAATCATGGCAGATAATTTTGGTGATCTGAGTTTCTGATCGACGTTTTTATGCCATACAGACTATACAAATATACATACTTTTTAATTTAATCACAGAGCGTTTTTTAATGACACTCCTTCATACCTTACTTTCTTATGGACAACTTTGTAATCTAATCAAAGCTCCCTACACCATTGTACAACAGTTTTACCTTCAACCTTGGGAAACCTTTTTAATCTCATTTTTCAGCTAAGAGCCTCCTCTATAGACAATCATTCGTTTAGTCTATTATAGACAGTGGATTTTTTTAATCACAACTTTTTGCACCGATCCATTACTGTCATTCATTTATACCGAATAGTTTCTGACTTATTTTTCCCTTGAGTAACGAAATCAGCCCAAATACAGTTCCCCGGTTCATAGTTTCAATCCGGGTCTAGTCTTTCAAGTGTCGTTTTACATTCTCAATATTTTAAAGAATGATCCAAGAATGATTTGTACATATCTTCTTTGAAATTCAAGAAATCCCTCCAATGATCGCAAACAATAATTCATCTATCGAAATACCTTGATTTGTAACGTTGATTTTTGGGACTACATCTAGTATTCATCCTTGATCGTCTTGTCCAAAAAATAGTATTACGCATTCCGTGTTTCCAAACCATCAAAAAAACCCTTATATGATAAAGCCGTTGCTACCAACTATCCACAAACAGTTGACGGCTCTACCATATAAGAGCTTTTATTTGCGTGAACGTTGGTAGCATGTATATCATACACTTGATACTGGTCTTTTCAAGCCTACTTATCAACCATATTCAAAGGAGGTCTTGCTATACGGTAGCGAAGTATCTTTCCTTGTGGCTTATCCGGTCTTCTCAGGTTTTCAGGCAAAAGAGGATAATCCCTAATATGCTCCTTTTCTTTTCTAAGAATATAGCCAATATCTCCTTCATCAATAATTACATACTGGAAATTCATTCTCTTTAGGAACTGTGGTTTATACCTTTTGGTTTCCCCTTTTACAGTTGTACCAATCTTCGCAATTTCCCCAGCGAATAAAAAGAATGACCCTTGTTTGCAATGGAGACACTGGTAGTACCCATCAGTCTTAGCTATCAAATAGTATAGCTGTGCATCATCCATTTCATCAATTTGATCTTGTACTTCTTTAATCCTTTTCTTTTTCAGTGTGTAAGTTCCATCAGGTTTTTTCTCTACGAAATCATCAAAGTTTTCGTATGCCATGACAACACATATTGCAAGGAACAATAAGATAGCTCCTTTGAGCGGCTGAGGCAGATTATCTAACACCTGCCTTACTCCGGTTCTTTCTTTGACTTCCATAAACTACAATTTTTAAGGTTCTGTAATGACCAAATTGTAGCTCTTAGAGCATGTAATTCAAGCGTATAATCTAGCATATAAAACAAGGTATAACCCGATTTGAGCTATACCCATTGATTATCAAAAAGTTATGAGCGATTTTTAAATCGCTTCTAGGTAGTAGAATACCATTTAGAGGCTCAGCAGGTTCATAGTGTCTGAGAACTCTTCTATTCCAAACCTAGCAATATAGGTTTGTGTGGTTTTTATGGTGGTATGCCCAAGTAAAGCAGAGACCTTCTCTATAGAAGCACCTCTTTTGATTGCAATGGTTGCAGCGGTATGACGTGCTGTATAAAACTTAATCCTTTGATCTGTACCTCTGTCTCTTGCTAATCTCCTAAGTGTTCTGTTTATACTTCTACGATGGTTGTTTGCCTTCTTCTTTTTTTCTAGCTCTGGCAAAGTTGGATCAACAATAGGAAACCAGTATTCCCCATCTCTATATCTTTCTATTATTTCCCATGCTTGAGGTACTATTGGCATACGAACTAAAACACCTGTCTTTTTCCTCCTATATACAAGTCCGTTTCCATCCTTATTGTTATCAGTAAAATGAATTATATCCCATAGGTTCGTACCAAAGAAATAGTAGGAAAGCATGAAGGTATCCCATGCCTTTACCCCTCGGTCATCTGGACGTTGACTAAAGATTTTCATTTCATCCTCAGTATAAGCTATCTGAGGTTCTCTTGTTTTTTGTTTCTTTTTTTTGATGTGATTGAAGCAATAGCCATCTGGGTTATAGGCTGCCTTAAATGGGTACTCTTTGATGTCTATGTAACCTTTCTCCCTTGCATACGACATCACCGCTTTAAAGCCCCTGAAATAAGCCACAGACTCATATCTCTGACCAAACTGTTCTAGCTTTCTTTTGTCTATGCTTCTAATAGGTAAGTTGTCTCCAAATAACTTTCGTATAGCTTTTTTGATGTCTTCATAGAACATCTGATTTCCTACACTGTTGCGACCTTCTATGAACTCGTCAATTACATCATAGAAATTCTTATGTAGTCCATTCCTAAAAAGGTTGGAAAACTGGATATAGTCAAAAGTGTTGTTCCTGAAAAACCTGTCATATATTCTATAGGCTTGATCAAGACTAGATTCAAGCTTTTCGTTTCCTCTCAGATTATTCCTAAGCCTTTCACCATCCCACTCATCCTCTCTAGCTTTCATCTTGAGACGAATACGAGAAGTGGTCATTTTTTCCCCTCTAGGATAACGAACTTCTAATACTATTGGAAAGTAATTGTTGGCGAGAGGTTCGCCTTTGTATAATTTTACTGCTAAGGTTGGAGTTGACATTGCGTATATTTTTGATGATTAAAGAAAATACATATTTGTATTTCCTTGAAAATCATACAGTTATATACACAAAAATCAATGTCTTCTGATCCGTAGTCAGGTGCTCTATCCAGTTGAGCCACGGAGCCATTAAAATAATGTTACTTATTTCAAACGCGGCTGCAAAGGTAAAATCTTTTTTATACTTATGCAAAAGGTTTTTTAAAATTAAACAAAAAATCTTAAAAATAATTCCCTCAAGGCATAAGTGATTTTTACCTGCAATTACCAACCGATCTGAGAATATAAATAATCTACCTTTTTTTGGAGATGCAAAAATAGGGTTTTTGCCTCTTGATTGTCAACCAATTTAAAGTTTATTTCATCACCTGGCCGTAATTGTGCAACAGTTCCCAAATCTGCTGATATAATGGAAGCGACCCTGGGGTACCCACCGGTAGTTTGACCATCTTTCATGGAAATGATCAATTCTCCGGATGGTACCATTTGAATCACACCGGGAGCAAGTGGTGAGGATACCATCCCGCCCTTTTCAAAGCTTTCAAGAAAACGTCCCTCCAACCTCATGCCCATACGATCAGTATCTTTACCTACTATAAATGTATTGTCTTCCAACAAATCCTTATACTCCTCCCCTACCCACTCCGGACCACGAAGGACTCGGATGATCTGTTTATTTTCAAAAACCGGGATCAAATGTTCCGGAACCTTCACTTTTGCCGGGTTATTTTTTAAATGATGATAAAACAACCAGTCTCCTTTTTTTAAAGATCTGCCTTGATACCCCCCAAACTTTCCCGGTGAATAGGTAGAACAACTTTCCATCACATAATCTGCAATCAGTCCACCTCCAATGGATAAATAAGCGCGGCAGCCTGACTTTAATTTACCAAAGGATAATTCATCTCCTTTTTTGACAAAAACAGTCTCGTACATTGCCATAGGCTTCCTGTTGAGGTTTGCAGAAATATCAGCACCTGTAAGGCCTATTACTGCCACTTCATGAAAAACAAGTCCCGGGCCTGTGAATGAGATCTCCAATAACTGCATGTCTGGATTATTCCCAACCAGCAGATTGGCCAACCGGGCAGAATACTCATCCATCACTCCACTTTGAGGAACACCAAATCGTCTGAATCCATTTCTGCCAATATCCTGAATGGTTGTATGAAGCCCCGGAGATTCAACTAAAATTTTTCCTATGAAGGACATGTGAATAAGTTATTGTTGATTGGTTATTAATAAGTTCAAGGGGTTCAAAGAGTTTAAGGAGTTCAAGCCTTTAACGTACGTTTACCGTAAGCCGTCGGCCGTCAACCGTCAACCGTCAACCGTTTACAAAAACAACCCTGTCCCCAGGTTTTATTTTAGCCGGAGGCGATGCTTTGGAGTCAAAAAAGGTCATATCCGTATGACCGATAATATGCCATCCTGCAGGACTTTCCAGGGCATAAATTCCTGTTTGCGCACCCCCGATTGCTACCGAACCTGCAGGTGTTTTAAGATCCGGAACCTTTTTACGCGGCACACTCAATCTAGGATCCATCCCGCCGAGATAAATAAAGCCCGGGAGAAACCCAAGCATGTAAACTAAATATTCACCTCTTTGATGAATCTCAATAATGGCTTCATAGGACAATCCCGTATGGTGAATCACTGATTGCATATCAGGGTTTCCAGGAGGATCGTAAATTACAGGGATTTCCCATTTCTGTGGAACGGGTAAGTTCACATCACCCGAACTGAGTTCAAGGCCTTTAATCGTCTGAATTAAATCTTCTTCTTCCCAAATAAGTGGATTGTAAAAAACGGCCAGAGAGGCATAGGCCGGGACGGTTTCAATGACTCCATAGATGTCCTGTTCTTGTAGCAGTATGTCCAACCCCATCACTTTTTGAAGCAATTCCGGAGAAATTTTCTTTCCAAATTCGATCAAAATTGCGTGATCACTCAACGTCTTATAGACTGTCGCCATAAATGGAATTTTATTTTACCTGACATAAAAACCGGCCGCCTGTAGGTTTTCTGATAAAAACCTGGCTACTTCCCCTGCATTCGGTTTATCTCCATGAATGCAAATGGTTTGTGCTTTAATAGCCTTTATTACTCCTGAAATGGTTTTTACCTTTCCATCCCTTAACATGTAAAGAACATGTTCAAACATGCTTTGTATCTCACTAATCAAAGCATTGGAATTCTGACGATCAACCAATGAAAGATCTTCATTATAGTTTCTGTCAGCAAATACTTCATTTTTGCAAACCAAATCATATGATTTCGCCTTTTTCGTTAAGGATGAATTGGGAGGACCATAAAGCACTAATTGGGGATCAATCGACAAAATGGCCTTTACAATGATTTCTGCTACCTGATCATCTTTAGCAGCCATATTATAAAGGGCACCATGAGGTTTGACATGACGGAGCTTCCCCCCAGCGGCTTCGGTCATTCCTTTAACTGCCGCTACCTGGTATTGCATTATTGCAAACAACTCCTCCTCTGGCAACTGCATCGATCTTCTGCCAAATCCCTGCAAATCCGGAAAACCGGGATGTGCCCCAACCTTTACTCCATTTTTCAAGGCTAGCTCAATAGTCCGCTGGATGGTTAGAGGGTCACCTCCGTGGAAACCGCATGCGATATTACAGGAAGATATGTACTGCATCACCACCTCATCATTTCCGATCTTAAACCGGCCGTAACTTTCGCCCATGTCGCAGTTGAGATCTATTTCTTTTGATGCCATATTCAGGGATTAAGAAAGATAAAATTATTAAAAAAGTGTATGCACAGAACTGGGTTTAAATGGTTCAATGAGTTCTAAGGGTTTAAAGAGTTATATTTTACTTATCGTGCTTTACTCGTGCCATTTTCATAAAAACGGTCTCATCGATACCAAATCCCGGTAACAAGGTACGCAGTGCCTTGCCCCAGGAAAGAGATCATCGTGGTGCTGTAGGTACACAATAAATTTCCCGGTTAAGTAAAACTGACATGACCAATGCTAGGTATACCTTCGACAAGGCAAAACCTTAATCGGTCAATCTTTTTTCCTTAAAGCAACCCAAACACCGTCAAAATACTCTTACCACTCAAAAATAACGTAACCAGAATAATAATTCCACCTAAAATATTTTGAATCAGGTTGTTTTTATGTTTACCTAATAAGCCGGACCTGTTAACCATTAACAGCAGGAATATGGCAATTAATGGTAGCAATACCCCATTGGCTATTTGGGCAAATTTGATGACATGAATTGGTTTAAATCCCATCATGGAGAAAAGAATGCCAATGAAAAGGATAATGCCTCCTGTCCATTTAAACTTTGAACTTTTCAGGTCGGGTTTGAATCCAAAAATGCCTGCGGCCACATAAGCTGCAGCTAAGGGTGCAGTAATCGAAGAAGAAATTCCAGCGGCAAACAAACCTCCGGCCATAAAATATTTGGCCCAATTTCCCAATAAGGGTTCCAGCTGAATAGCTAAATCAGCTGCATTATTTACTGCAGCTCCGGATTGTAGCGAAGTGGCCGCCGAGGTGACAACGATCGCCATGGAAATGATCCCTCCGAGAATCACTGCTACAAAGGTGTCAAATCTCACAGCAGGTAAGTCATCTGGTGATTTCCATTTTTCTGAAACTGAAGATGCATGCAAAAACAAGTTATAGGGGACCACAGTGGTTCCGATCAAACCGATGACCATAAGCATTCCACCTCCGGGATCTGCAGGAATAGAGGGAATGAACATTCCTTTCAACATAGCAACCAGATCCGGTCCTACCATAAAGGCCGTAACTAAAAAAACGAAACTCATAACAAGCACCAGGCCTATCAGGGTTTTCTCAATTAGCTTATAACTTCCTGAAAACAAAAGCACCATCGCTATCAATCCAATGATCAGGCCCCATAAATTGATACTCTTTCCACCAAGGGGTACGGTGAGTTCTCCAACAGCCGTATCCATACCTAAGACTGCTCCACTAATGTTTCCGGCTTCATAGGCCCCGTTTCCAATAATTATTGCTGAAAAAACTATTATCAAGGTAATAACTCTCCAAACGGGCTTTTTTATCTGTGTGCTTAATGCCTCTCCAAGCCCTTGTTGAGTTACTAAACCTAACCTTGCTGCCATTTCCTGCAATACAATAGTAGCAACAATGGAAAACACCAGCCCCCAAAGCAAAGCATAACCAAAAGAATATCCCGCCAGGGAACAAACGGTTACTGTGCCAGGTCCTATAAAAGCAGATGTGATCAGGATTGCCGGGCCGGTTGATTTTAGTCTTTTAAAGAAGTTCATTGCCTTAGATTAGGTTGAAGGTGATTGAGTATACTATAAAGTACCTACGGCACTAAGTTAAGGTTTTCTTCTTGGCAAGGCGCTTCGCTCCTTGTTACCGATATTTAGGCCCGATGGAGTTTCTATTTTAATTATCCCTAAATCCAGGCAATCCTGGTCAATATCCTGGTAATCTCGGTCAATATCCTGAAAATCCCGGTCAATATCCTGGCAATCCTGGTCAATATTCTGGTAATCCCGGTCAATATTCTGGTAATCCTGTTCAATATCCTTGCAATCCTGTCTAATA
>QQUB01000256.1 GCA_008501835.1 Bacteroidota bacterium | reverse complement strand
GATAACCCAATCTATTTAATTCCTTTATAGGAACACCCGTGCCCTTTGGAAAGGATTCACTAAGGTCAACTAATAATTCTCCTTCTATACTCAGTCCACCAAAAATGGCCTGCGCAGCGATCGATTGATACCAGTAAGTTTCCAGGGAAGCATAAATGATTACCTCAAAAATAGGTTTTAAACGCTCGAGATGAGGCAAATCATTCCCGCCAAAAACAACCAGGATTTTGGGCATAGCTTCTGAATGGTCCTTCAAAAACTCAAGCATACTAGCCCTGTTGTCGTTTTTCAATCCTTCAAAAAAATCAGCGTTCACTGCACAAATCAGCAACCTTTGTTTTTTCGTATCGGAAAAAGTTTTCCGGCCGGATTGCTCTCCCAGGTTTTGCACAGGCATATATTTATTGAGCGTTGCCTCAAAGGTATTTTTTGCATCCCTCCCGAAGTACCTATAACCCACTTCAAGGGAAGCTAAATCCCTGACCGGAATCAATTCTTCATCATTTTGAAGACAAACCACCTTGCGGAGAGCCATATCAAAACTATCCAGGTTCCATTTAATGTCCTGTCCATTTAAAGCTAAACAGGCTAACAAAAAGAAAAAAATGCTGTACAGTTGGCGCATGTTCAATGAATTATTAATTTGAGTGAAGTTAAGTAATTGGCCAAATCATTCAAAATGCAACATCTAAAATTAACCGTACCTTTTTTACTTTTATTGGCCTTTGGTTTTGCCTGTACACCCAATAAATATATTTCCAAAAAAGAACTGCGGACGGTTGAAAAAATAATTGAAGACTCTCCTGTCTTCAGCCAGCAATTCACCGGCTTTGAGTTATACGACCCGGTTAACAAAATCAGCCTTATCAGTAAGAATGGCCATAAATACTTCACTCCCGCTTCCAATACTAAAATATTGAGTTTATACACAGCCTTAACGACCCTTGGGGACAGCCTGCCTTTACTGAACTATATTGAAACGGAAGAAGCACTTTATTTCTGGGGAACCGGAAATCCGCTTTTCCTGCATCCGGATTTTGACACCGGAAGTGAAGCACTTGAATTTCTAAAATCTCAAAACAAACCTCTTAGATTCGTTGATCAAAATTTCAAAGACACCAGATTTGGGGATGGTTGGATGTGGGATGATTACCCTTTTTATTACCAGGTTGAAAAGTCAGCTTTACCTATTTATGGAAATGCTGTTCGCTTCACTTTATCCTCCGATAGTGATCAATTGGAAATTCTTCCTGCTTATTTTACAGGAGTATCTAAAGAAGGTATTAATAGCAACTGGTTTTATATTAACAGAGAAGAATATCTCAATTGGTTTGAATATCACATTCCCCAAAATTACAATGGAGAGCCTATCACCAAGGAGGTTCCATTTATAACTTCCGAAATGACCATCAGAAACCTTTTGAGTGACACTTTGAAAAGAAAAGTCCTGCCTGCTCCGGAGTTCAGCTTGGATACCTTTACCCAATGGGAAACACTTTTCATTCCCATGCCCGACACCCTCTACAGGCGCCTGATGCATGAAAGTGATAATTTTATCGCCGAACAACTCCTGTTGATGTGTTCCAATAAAGTACTTGGTTATCAAAAAACGATAACCTTTATTGAATACGCCAAACAATTCATCTTTACAGATTTACCGGATGAGTTGTTGTGGTATGATGGTTCTGGTTTAACCAGGTACAATATGTTCACACCGAGAAGTCTGGTAACAATACTAGACCGGATGAGAGCCGAATTTTCGGAAGAACGGCTTTTGGAGATATTCCCCGCCGGAGGGCAATCGGGCACAATTGAAAATTATTATGGCGGCACACCCCCTTTTGTTTTTGCCAAAACCGGCACCTTAAGAAACAATCATTGCCTTAGTGGTTACATCAAGACAGATAGCGGCCAAACATTGATATTCAGCTTCATGAACAATCACTATAAAGGCGGATCAGACCTTGTCAAAAAGGAAATGGAAAAGGTATTGAGGGTTATCAAGGAGCAGTTTTAGGGCAAAAAAAAATCCCGACACAAAGTGTCGGGACTCGCTAATAACAAATCATAATCTCATGAAATAATAAGACGACCTAAATCTTATTCTCTTTTGTGTTTCCAGTGTATTTTATACTTAATAACGCTTATTTACAATTTTTAGTTCATTGGTCGGGTTCCCTGCATTTGCAGGAAACCCTTGATGTTTATGGGATTATGATCATCGAATCAGCATCTTTCCACTTCCGATCTGCTTTCCTTCACTACTTTCCAGTTTGAAAATATACAATCCGGAAGGGAGCTGGTTTCGATTAAAATCATATTTGTTTCCAATGAACTGTTGAGATCTTAATAATCTGCCGGTTATATCAAATAAATTGAAAGTAACCTCCTCATTTTCATATCCACCGCCGATCTCAATTGTTACCGTTTCATTAAACGGATTTGGATAAACTTTTATTTCGAGGCCCGGAATTGTTGGTCCGTCAGTATCAACTGTTATGCAACCTTCTTCTTCATCAAGGAAGTCTAAACAGCCAACGAAATGACGAGTCACATTTGTATAAACGGGCTCTTCGTAATCAAAATAGATAGCAGCACTATTCTCGATAATTGTCCCCAGCGGATTATCCGGTAATTGCGGGATTGCAAACTTTACAAACCCCCGGGTCAAGGCCGCGTCAGCACTGCTACCTGGAAGAAGTTGGATTTCCTCGAAGGTGAATTTCAGGACACCATTGTCATAAATCTGAAAATCATAGGGGTGACTGCTTGCTCCCGGCCTGATAGTAGTACGGTCGAGAAAAGCCGGCAAGGTGTCCCTTATCACCAAACGAGATATAGTATCAGTTCCAAGGTTTTGAAACACTATCGTGTAATTCAAATCGGTTGTGGGGGTGATGATAGAATCTTGATACCCCCTGGGATAGCCTCTCAATATAACTGGAGAGTTGGAACTAATGGCTTCTTTTACGTCAATTGAAATATATGGATCCTGATCGTTTTCAGGAAACTGAGCATATTGTCCTGTACTGTATGATTCGCCTTCTTCTTCAACACATCCTTCAACAGCTACTGTTGGGTAATTGTATCCCGGATGATCTATTGATTGTTCTGCGATAATTCTGAAAGTAGAACCATTGGCTTTGATAGCTGGAAGTTCAAGAATTTCTGCCGGCTCAAGTCCCTCAATTTCTATCGGTTCCATATTGAAGATAATCTGATCTTCAACGATGAAAGCAGTTCTGGTAACTCCTTCTGCCATTGCAACCTCTCCAACATTCTGAACATAGAATCTGATGGAATCCTGGTCACAAACACCGGTCACTGCCAGACTTGAACCATCCCATTCCGGCCCGGGTTCCAGACAGAGTGTGTCCGGATAAGCATGGGCACTAATCACTATGGCCTGGTCCTCCTGAACATCTTCACAACCTTCCGCCCAAGCGACATCAATAGTAAATGTATCCTTATTTGTAGGCAGCACATCATCAATCCCAAATCGAAGGAGGTTGCCTCCCAAAGCCTCCCAATCAATACTCGCATTAACGAATTCCAATTCGTCATCGAGCTGTACTTCAATATAAGGGTCATTGACAGTTACCGGGCCTAAATTGGCGTAGTTAACTGTGTATGTGAAATCCTCACAAACAACTACCTCATCTGAGGAAACATTCACTGTGAGCCACGGGCAATCAAGCTCCGCTTCTACAGGAAAATAAAAACTCGTCGTGTCATAGAACGTATTGAAATCAATCGTAAATTCAACATTACAGACTGACCAATATGGATTTTGTGTCAAGAGTGAAACGGTATAAAACCCGGAATCAACTCTTATATCATAATTACCATTTTCATCGGTAGTACCGAAATAAGTGGCATTATCACTTTCTGCTTTTACGATCCAGTCCTTCAGGTCAACATCTCCTTCCTCGTATTCATTGCAACCATCCGTGGAGTAATAAACCTTTCCGATAATGTGATTCGTAATAAGATCACCGTTTTCGTCGGTTTTGATAAGCATCACATCGTTAAAGGCTGTAAAGTCACTCAAGGAGTTATACCCTGTTACGATGAAACCTCCTTCATTGGTTTCCGCAAGACCTTCCGCAAATTTTGTTCTGATATTGCCTTCGATGCTTTTCTCCCAGATCAAATCTCCTGTCTCAAAATCAACTTTCACCATCAGGACCGCCTGCTTAAAAGGAGTTACATCTTTATAGCCGCAGGCTACAAAATCACCTCCTTTAATTTCAACTACATCGTTGAGGCGGCTTTCACCATCAATTTCTGTAGTCCAGACCTCATCACCTTCAAGATCATATTTGGCGACCATACTGTTGGCGAGGCTGTTGCTGGCTCCAACCATTACAAGGTGGTTACCATCTCTGGTAAGAATCAAATCTCTTACCTCTTCACCAACACCAATTTCACCGATAGTCTCAGACCAAACGATTTCGCCCTGGCTATCAATGCGGGTCAGGAGAATATTGTTGTTCTGGTCATCATCTTCCTTGGAAATGGCTGAAAAAACAAATCCATCTTCCAGGGCAACGATTGAAGTTCCTTCATCTCTGTTTGGTCCGCCATAAGTCTGAGTCCAGATTTCGCTTCCGTCACCGTCAACTCTTATCACAAGAATGTCTGATGAACCGCCTACGTCAGGGTCAGAAGTCAAACCAATGATGATAAAACCCTCACCATCTTTAGCTTCAACAATATCAAAACCAGTTTCTTCAAATTCCGGAGTCCCGTAAGTTTTCTTCCATAGTACATTCCCATATTTGTCAATTCTTAATAAATAGACATTTCGAGAATTGTTTTCGATAAGGGCTCCGACGATCAGAAAACCTTCGTCTTCTGTCTCTAATACCTGATATCCGTAATCATGTACATTGGCTGAAAGATCTTCGCTGAATGGCTTGGCCCAAATAACCGTACCATCAACATCTGTGCGAACAGCATATACATTAAAATCAAAGAACGGATCGCTTCCTGAAAATGACTGGCTGAATCCAACTGCAATGAATCCTTCATCATTCGTCTGGATCACTGAGTAAGCCTGGTCTTCACCATTTCCTCCGAAGAGAATGTCCCAGCCTTGGGCATTGACCTGTGAAACAGCTACAGAGAAAACCAGCCATGTAAAAATACATCTCATTAATCCGTTGAAAAATGTTGCTGATTTATCAAGCATTCGCTTGCTCATTAGCTTAATTTTTAGGTCGTTCACTTTCAATTGCATAACAAAAGTCTATTAATATGATTACTAAAACAATGACAGAAAAAGCTATTTGTTGAAAAAAATTCACTAATTTTACAATAGTTCCAAAGTATAAAATATATTTAAAACATTGAAAATCAATGCATTTTAAATTTAATCAGGCCTTAGGTTTTGTTGAAAAAAAGTTGTCGGTTTATCTATGAAAAATAACCATCTTACCGCCCTTTTCAGGAGATTTTCTAAAAAAGAGGTCCGCGAACTGCGGAAATGGCTGCTTTCCCCTGTACATAATCAAAGGGAGGATGTGGTTGCTTTGTTTGAATACCTTTCCAATGAAAAGTACTTGTATAACGATAAGCACCTTGAAAAAGAGCGGATATTCCAAAAAATATTCCCAAAACAGAAGTATAACGATGCAAAATTCAGGCAAACCATCTTTTTTCTCAACAAATGCATCGAGGAATATCTCACCTATTGTGACCTTCGTGAGGATGAAGTTCGGTTAAAAATGGCACTTGCAGGCGTTTATCGCAAAAAAAATATGTCAAAAGCCTATCAAAAAACCATCCGGAGCATCTCCAGCCTTCAGGAAAAGCAAAATCTGAGGAATGAACATTTCCTGCGCAATGAATACCTGATTCAAAAAGAACAATACCTGTTTTTTGAAAAACAAAAACGGAATATCAAAATGAACCTGCAGGAATTGTCGGATGCACTGGACACTACTTTTTTTGCTGACAAGCTCAAACTGAGCTGCCTTATGCTGGCCCACCAAAGGGTATATAAAGCCGAATATGCTCCGGGACTTTTGGACGATGTACTCAGCTATGTTGAAGATAACGATATTCTGGACACCCCGGCCATCGCTGTTTATTACTATGGTTATAAGGCACTTACAAGTCCGGATAAGTCCTATTTCGATCACCTGAAAACCAATATGTTCAATCTGGGTAATTCTTTCCCTAAAGCAGAAACGAGAGACATCTATCTCATGGCTCTTAACTATTGCATCCGAAGGAATAACGAAGGAGACAAGGCATTTATCCGGGAGACCTTTGAGCTGTTCAAAAAAATGCTCGAGTTCGATCTCATCATCGAAAACAACAGCTTAAGTCCATGGACTTTCGCCAATATTGCGCTCAATGGTCTGCAGGTTGCAGAATACGAGTGGGTGGAAAGCTTTGTGGAAACCTATCAAAAATATCTGCCTGAAAAAGTCAGGGCCCACTTTGTACATTATTGTATGGCCAGGTTACACTTCGAGCAAAAAGATTACGACAAGGCAATGCCTCTACTGGTACAAACCGATTTTGACGACATTCTGCTCAACCTCAACGCCAAAACCCTGCTGCTGAAAATGTATTATGAATTAACAGAGTTCGATACTCTCGAGTCCTTGCTCGAAAGTATGCGTACCTATCTGCACAGGAAAGATGTTGGCTACCACGAACCCCTGTTTAAAAATGTAATCAAACTGACCCGTAAACTGGTTCGCGTGAATCCGTATGACAAAAGTGAAAAAGCCAAACTCCGAAAAGAGATTGAAAGCACTAATCCGTTGCGCGAAAGAACGTGGCTGTTGGAGCAGCTGGAGGCAGTATAATTGGTTACTGGTTTAAATACTTCTACATTGGACATTCTGCGGTTGGATATTCTGCGGTTCTGCCATATTATTCTTTAGATCCAACTTTTTCAATATACCTTTCCTATTTCAAAATTTCGGTTTTCCGGCAAGTGAGACAGAACCGCAAAACACCAGAATATCCAATGTAGAATTTTAAAGTTTAATGCAGACTGCAGACTACAAAGCCTACCCCACTTCCACAACCTTCCGTCTCAATACAATTGCCGTAATCAACGCAACGATCAACCCCACAGGAAAAATCTCCATAAAGGTGATGCCCATTTTAAAGAAAGGATTTTTATACATCTCCTTGTATCTTTCCATATTGGCAACCTGCTTATCGATCTCTTCCTGAGTAGCACCGCTATTTTGCAATTGTTCCATGGCATATTGATAATACTGATCCATAAAATCGGTGGCTGCAAAAGAACTGTACAACATCCATGCTATCACATAAATAGCTGCTGCAATAAGCGCAATGTATAAGCCTACCTGAAAAGCTTTCCCGAAAGTAATTCCGCCTCCAAGTTTATTGTCTCTGTAGGATTTTACGCCAAAGAATATCATCGACAAGGAAATGATCATAGTAGCGTAACCAAAAATTTCACCACGGGAAAAATCAAAGTCATCCCCTTGTAGTAAAAATGACCCGTACATAAGTACCACAACAATCCCGCCTGCGAGTAAACCGTATTTCCAAATTGGATTTTTCATAATTAATAGAATTTTTAGTTGAACAATTTTGTGACTGAATACGATCCAAAGTAAAGGGGAAAGCCACAAAAGCACCTCATACTTTAGTACCAAATCACCAAATTCATACTTTAGTACCAGAGGAACATGGAATAAGGAAACAAGGTCAAAGGGGCAAAAGGAGGGTTTTAGTAGTCCTAAGACAAAGGGACAAAAACAAAGCATGAATACTGCCATTGCGTAAAGAACATAACTTGCATACCTCGCGTCAACTTTGCGCACTCCCGACACTACGTATACATTCGATGTGAAATCTCACCTGCCTGGCGATGCCGAGCAGACAGGTTCGGGATGTCACCTTGTTCCATTCACGGTTAAACACACCCAAAACCCCACACTACACACTCCAAACCTTCTGAATACTGGTACTAATAAACCACTCCTTGCGACCCTGGCGCTCCCTTTGCGTCCATTGCGGTTAAACACACTCACTCCCACACCCCAAACAACCTGAAGACTGTGGGCTTGGAGACTGAAGACTACAAAATAACTCCCAACTCCTTAGCCTTCTGTATCGCCTGAGTGCGGCGCTTCACATCCAGTTTAGAAAAAATATTCGAACAATGGGTTTTAACCGTACTGAGTGAAATGAACAATTTTCCGGCGATCTCCTGGTTGGAATGTCCTTCTGCGATGAGCTCCAGTATCTCCATTTCTCTTTCAGTGAGTCCCAGTTCAGTAATGATCTTTTGATTTGGCTGGAATGGTTCATCTGTATCCTCCGGATTTTTCCGCTGCGGTTTTCGAAGGGCTGAGGAAATCCACACCCCCAACCCTGTAAAGATCACTGCCACGATACCCACATCCACTTCTATTGATCCCATTCTTAACCGGGTC
>QQUB01000932.1 GCA_008501835.1 Bacteroidota bacterium | reverse complement strand
GAAGCAGTAACGATCACAGCCAGGGTCAGAACCAAAATCACATAGGTCTTAAACTCATCACTGTACCATACCCGCCTGATTTTGCCCTTTAAACCATAGTAAATAATGGTATAGTTTGTTCCGGCTAAAAACATAAAAAATATGATTGAATATTGAATGGCCGGAACATCAAAGTGGGCCATGCTGGCATTTTTGGTGGAGAACCCTCCCGTGGCCATTGTAGTTAATGCATGGTTAACAGAGTCATAAAAATCCATGCCGACGAGGTTGAGAATAATGCAGAGAATAATGGTCAAAAAGACGTAGATGGCCCACAACCTCTTTGCAGTCTCCTGAATTCTGGGATGTAATTTGTCTGAAGTTGGCCCCGGGGCTTCAGCAACAAACAGTTCTATGCCTCCGATACCAAGCAAGGGAAATATGGCAACGGTAAGTACAATGATCCCCATTCCTCCGATCCACTGGGTGAGACTTCTCCAATAGAGAATGCCCTTGGATACCGATTCAATATCTGTTAATACTGAGGCACCTGTGGTTGTCATTCCGGATACTGCCTCAAAAAAAGCTTCGGGAATCGTTGGAATTACTCCACTTATCAAATACGGCAACATGGAAAAACTGACCATGGTAAACCAGCCTAAAGCCACGATGAGGTAGCCTTCCCTTTTGTTCAACGTTAACCGGCTATCTTTAAGAAATAGGAATATCGGCAAGCCCAGGCCAAGGCAAATGGCACCGGAATAAAAAATCGGTTGTCCGTCCCCGCTTTTATAAAAATGAGCGATGAGCAACCCTGTCCACATCAGCCCTCCCAGCATAATAAGTAAAACGCCCAGGACTCTTAAAATGGGTTTTACTCTAATCATTAGCTGAAGATTTTTTCGAGTTTGGCGATGGACTCAGGCAAGGAGAAAACAACCACTTTATCTCCCACCTGCAACTGAAAATCACCATCAGGCATCAAACTGTCTTCACCGCGGATGACTCCACCGATCATTGCAGTTTGCGGAAAATGGAGTTCCTTAAGCGGCTTACGGGTAGTTCGGTTGGCTTTATGAATGACAAATTCAATTACTTCAGCGTCTACCCCATGCAGACTGGTTACTGCTTCGATCTTTCCTTTGCGAACAAACCGGAAGATATTATTAGCTGCAATGAGTTTTTTATTGATCAGCGTATCTACACCGATATTTTGGGAAAGATGGATATACTCTTTATTCTCCACCTGGGCAATAGTCTTGAAGACTCCGTAATTTTTAGCGGTGAGGCTTGCAATGATATTGGTCTCAGAATTTTCGGTAAGGGCAATAAAGGCATCCATATTGCTCAGCCCTTCCTCTTTCAACATTTCAATATTACTATAGTCCCCCCTTATGATAAGGGTTGAGTTGAGTACTTCCGAAAGTTCTATGGCTTTCTTTTTATTTTTTACAACCAGGGTTACCTGGTAATTCTTTTCGAGGGTTTTAGCAGTTGAAACACTTAATTTATCACCACCAATGATCATGATTTTACGAATATCTTTTCTCCGTTCTCCAAGCAATAACTCAAGTTCTTCAATTTCTTCCTGCTTGGTCATGAAGTAGATGTGATCATTGACCTTTAGTACGGTTTCTCCCTTGGGAATAATGGTCTCGTGCCCTCTTAAAATGGCAATAGGCCTTAGGGTTGTCCCCTTACTTACATTTGCAAGATCCTTCACTCTTTTGTCTAAAAGAGGAGAACCTTTACGAAGGGTAAGTCCGGCAAGACTGATCTTTCCCTCTTCAAATTCAAAGAGATCTGTGAAAGTACATCTCTGGATCAGTCTTTGAATCTCATTCGCGGCCAACTGAATGGGTGACATCAGAATATCGATACCCAGTTCTTTGAAAATTTCTTTTTGTTCCCCACAGAGGTATTCCGGGTTGGTTACTCTGGCGATCACCTGTTTGGCACCAAGTTTTTTTGCAAGGATTGCGGAAACCAGGTTGGTTTTTTCCGAGGTAGTTACCGCCAGAAATAATTTGGCCTGATTGACACCGGCTTGTTCGAGAAGATCAAGGGAAGCACAATCGCCACGAAGGGTCAATACATCGAGGTGGGTAGCTGCATAATCAAGAACATCCTGTTCGAGATCGATCAGGATGATGTCAAGATTTTCTATAGATAATAATTCAGCAAGATGAAAGCCGACATCACCCGCACCAGCGATAACGATCTTCATAATTTTTTTGTTTTAGTCGGCAAATTTAATCAAATAACCAGAATTTCAATATGCCAAAAATCAATATCCCCTTAAAGGGCATAGACATTGGATTATTTCTTCCTGAAATAGAAAAATTAACCTTAAATTTGTTGAAGTTGTTTTGAATGAAGTGATTGAAGTTGTTTTAAAACAACTTCACTAATAAATTATTTAGTAAATGAAAATCCTGATGGTATGCCTGGGCAACATCTGCCGCTCTCCGCTTGCTGAAGGCATCATGCAAAGAAAAATCGAGGAAAACGGACTGCCTTGGAAAGTAGATTCTGCCGGAACAAGTTCCTGGCATATTGGCGAACCACCTGACAGAAGATCTATTGAAGTAGCTAAAAAACATGGCATCGACATTGCTGCTCAAAGAGGCCGTCAAATCCGTCAGGAAGACCTGTCTGAATTCGATTTCATCTACGCCATGGACACCTCCAATTTCAGAGATATTCTGAAGCTCGCCAATTCTCCGGAACAGGAAGAAAAGGTTAAATTAATTCTCAATGAAACCACCCCGAACGAAGACAATAGCGTTCCCGATCCCTATTGGGATGACGATGGTTTTGAAAATGTTTATCAACTACTGCACAGGGCATGTCAAAAAATAATTGAGAATAATTTTAAATAAGCATTAATCATTATTCCTCCAGAGCGATTTTTGTCACAAAATACATCACCAATACTGAAGCAAACTGCACAAAATCTCTAATTAACAAAGGAGTTTAATTAAAATCCTATCCACGCCTTTGATCGATTTTTAAAATTTGACATGTCACAAAATCAAAAAAAACACAAAGAAGTAACAAATTAACTTTCTTTTCTTTGTACTACAATACGACATAAAGACAAACAAATATAATTGGGTGAGTGTTTGTTCATAGTTTTCAACCCCCCAGGTTTTTGGGGGGTTTTTTTATTAAACCCTTTTTTTATTCTCTCCACGCTCAATCCAGTAAAAAGAAATTATTTTTGAAAAAATTGTATTGAGTTTCCCCTTACGAACTTCAATACAGGAAGGTCAGCATAAGCGTTGATCTTCCTTTTTTTATTTTGGAATAATCCTGCCTGACAAAAATCAACTTCCTGCCTGACTTCCGTCACTCCAATTTATCTTCAATAAAATGATATTTAACCTAAGTTGTAAGTCTGCCTCCTGAGGAAGGCGGTCAGATTACAAAAAAACAAACTGGCTTTACAATCTTTTTATCCAAAAAATCATTTCATCTTTAAACCATTGCTAAAATTTCTACCATGAAAAACATGCTTATTCCTACCGATTTCTCCGCATGTGCCTCCTACGCAGTTGAAGCGGGGCTGGAAATGGCCAAAAGATACCAGTCAAAAGTTTTTTTGTTCCACAATGCTGATATTCCCAACAATTGGTCAGCATTATCCGCCAAAGAAAAAGACCATATACCTGAAGCATATCAGTCCTGGAAAAATGCCGAAGTCCTTTTAACGGATATCCAATCCAAAAATCAGGAAATCGATATTGATATCATCATTGCCGGAGGCGACCTGGTGAAAAATATTGAGCAAATAACAAAAGAAAAACATATTGGGTTAATCGTCATGGGCTCACAGGGAGCCGGAAAGTCCGACCCCAACTTTTTCGGTTCTAACACTCAATTGGTCGTAAGACAGGTAAAAGTTCCTGTTCTTATCATAAAATCCCGCCTGAAAGATTTTTATTTCGAAAAGGTGGTTTTCGCTTCTGGATTTGACGAGGCCGACAAGGAAGCTTTTCTTAAGTTCAAAGACTTCGTAAAACATTTTATTCCTGAGATACACCTGGTCTCCATTCAATCGCTTTTTAAATACGGAGTCCCGTATATTGTTCAGAAGGAGGCTATGGAATCTTTTGAAAAACTGTGCAGTCCTCTGGTTTGTAAAATCCATATTTCCAAACATACCACCATCGAAAAAGGTATTCGAAGCCTGGCAGATGAGATTGGAGCCGAACTCATCGGCATTTCAAATCATTACCGCCACCCGTTGAGAAGATTGCTCACCGGCAGTACGGTTGAAGCACTAGTCAATTATTCAGGGATACCGGTACTTACCATAGATTATGGAGAAAAGGGCAAGAAAGATGCATAAGTAAATTTACTGATGGGTTACACTACTCCATCTTTCCATCGCCACAGATATAGACTCGCAAAAGTTCTGTAAGGCCGCCATGGTTCTGCCAGTTCGATCATTTTTTCTTTTAGTTCCCTTCCTTTGGCTTCAAAACCAAACAATAATTGCATGCCTTGCTGAATCCCAAGGTCATCTACCGGTAAAATATCCGTCCTGTTGAGTGTAAACATCAACAGCATTTCCACTGTCCACTTGCCCACTCCCTTGATTTGAGTGAGGTATTTAATGATAGCCTCGTCCTCCATATCGGACCAGTCTTTCTCGAGAATACCCTCTTGTTGAAAAAACTCAGCCACATTTTGCAGGTATCCTGACTTTTGTCTTGAAAGCCCAACACTTCGGAGTGTTGGCAGATCAAAGGATAATAATAAGCCCGGATCGGGATATTCATCAGGAAACAATTCTATAAAACGGCCATAAATGGTTGATGCAGCTTTGCCGGAAAGTTGTTGATAAATAATCGCTCTTATGAGTCGTGCGTATACATCTCCATCGGTTTCGGGAAAGGTGACCTGTGTGGATTCAATAACAGATCGGAGTTTTGAATCCCTGGAAAGGTGATTTAAAATTTCGGGTGTCATAAAAATATTTTTTCAAATTTAATCCATTTTCACTGAAGGGAATGAAAAAACCACAACTTCGTGCTTATCAAGAGTGTTTGAATATCGCATAATTCTTTAAATTTGCCAATATTAAAATTAACAGAACAGATGATAATTCATAAAGAAGGTTATAAGATCGTTTTTGGGCTAACCGCCATTCTTTTAGCCTTAAACGTTACATTAAGTAGATTTTTTCCCATATTAACTATTTTCATCGCGCTGGCATCTTTCATCATTTGGTTTTTCGTTTTTTGGTTTTTCCGCAATCCAAAACGCGAAGTCAGTACCATACAGGATGAAATCATTTATGCTCCCGCAGATGGCAGGATTGTTGCTATTGAGGAAATGGAAGAAACGGAATATTTTAAGGACAAAAGATTGCAGGTTTCTATTTTCATGTCACCCTACAATGTGCATGTCAACAGGAATCCGACCAGTGGCAAGGTGAATTATTATAAATATCACCAGGGCAAATACATGGTGGCCTCCCACCCCAAATCTTCAACCGAAAATGAACGATCAACTCTCGTAATTGAAAATGACAATGGGGAGATCATGCTCAGACAAGTTGCCGGAGCAATAGCTAAGCGCATCAGGACCTACCTCAAAGTAGGTGAACAAATTGTGCAGGGCAATGAACTGGGGTTCATCAAATTTGGTTCAAGAGTAGACCTCTTTTTACCACTCGATGCCAAGGTGGAGGTAGAACTTGAACAAAAGGTCAAAGGCAACAGAACGGTTATTGCCAGGCTTTAATTTTCATAAAAAAAACAGCGGGAAAAAATTACTCTTTTTATTATGGCTTTACGAGAGAATTTTCCCAAAAAGAATACAGAATATATTGGTGGTCACAGTGATGGCTACCAGTATACCACTGTTTTTTCCGGTTCCAGCCTTGATCAAAGTTACCTTATGGTGAGGCAGTTTCTTTATGAGGAGGGGTACGAAGATGTCCCTTTACCTAAAGATGCTAAGGAACTCGAAAAATTTCGATTCAAAACCCGGAGTAACCAGATCACTATGTTTGAAGACAATGGTTATGTTCACAACCCTGTTAAGATCCTTTTCTCTTTGGATCGACGCAAAAAAAACATGCTCACACTTTGCATCTTCAATGAATCTGATCCGGAGCATTTGACCAAGTTTCACCGTGTGGAGGAAAGGTGAATTTGAAGGATGAAATGTAGAAATCATTAACCGCCGAGCCTTTCCTGCACTAAAGGTCGGGAGATCACAGAGGAGATTGTCTCAATTTCCTAACTACTCAATATTCACCTCGATAGTTTTTTGATAAACGATGATGGAATCCGGGTAAATACCTTCCAGGTGGTGATACTGCAGGCTTTCTTTACTTATGCGATGTTTTGAAACTAAAATTTCCCAGATAAGATCTTCATCTGTCGTCAGCAAATACTCCGTGGAAAAAGTACTCGATTCTGCCGGAGGAATATTATTCTCACTGAGTTTTTTGGCAATAGGATACCATTCCCACTCCTCCCCAATCTTGAAATCTTTTTCAAATACCTGTTCTCCATTTTTGTTTTTCAGGAAAAAGCGGATCATAAAAAATCTTTCAGGATCACCAGTGGGAACCTTGTGGCCCGCAAAATCATTCCTGACTTGTAAAGAAAGGTCCAGTTTTTCTCCCTGAGTATAAGTTTCTTTCAGTTCAGCTGGTCTGTAAGAATAACCAGTAAGCATTTCAACTTTTGCACCTTTAACCTTGGGAATTCCTGAACCTGGGAAATAATGGCGAAAACCGGTTTTGGTTTCAGGGCCGGTGACGAGTTGTCGTTCCACCTCAGGCATGTGGCAACCAATGCAGTTGACTCCTACTTTTGAAAAAGGTCCCGCTTTCCATTCATCTCCGGTTTCGAATGTACAGATCAATTCATCACTGATCTGTTCCGCAGCATTATGGCAACTCAAACACAACCGCTCTGACAAATATTCTCTATCTACCCTATGGCTATGAGGAGGTTGAACTGAAGGGTTTCCACCAATGACGCTCCCTTCATTGTAGTGACACCCAAGGCAGGTGACTCCCTCATGTTGAAGCTTTTCATCAAACATAGGGTTGGGTTCCTTGATGGGCTGAAAATAATCCCCATCTATGATACCTGAAACGATTTCTTCCTGTTGATTTTGAAGGGGAAGGTGACAATTGATGCAAATGAAAAGGCCATCATTCTTTTCCAATTCTGCCTGGTATTGCAAGTCTGTCCATGCATGAGCATGGGTTGACATTTTCCACTCCTTATAAACCTCAATATGGCATCTGCCACATTCTTCTGCACTGAGGGATATCATTCCCATGGGCAGTTCCAGATTGGGAATTGGATGCTCCCAGAATTTGGTCAAAGCTACTGTATCCGGTTTGTTAATTATAATGGGAACACCTTCCTGATTTGCGTTATTTTGATTGCAATTTAGAAAAACAAAGGACATCAAACAGCCGAAAAATATCCAATTGAGCGCGCCATTCATATTGAAAAAATTATAATAAATCTATGTAGGTAAATTTATCTCAACAAACCTGAATGGCCAACGAAATTGATATGTTTTTAATAAAAAAAAGCATCTTTAAAATGCTCTAAGGAATAGTGTTGATCACTTTGGATAATTATGGAAATAAAATCAAACCGGATCTCCCAGTCATGGCCTGATTTTTCCATATAAGCTGAGGCCGCATCGGATAAAAAAGCTTCCTTTTGAGCAGTAATAAATTCTTCCGGTTTGCCGAATTTTTCACTGGTTCTTGTTTTCACTTCGACAAAAACCATTATCGGACCATCCATCGCAATGATATCCACTTCGGCACGGCGATACCGCCAGTTCGATTCGAGAATCTCATACCTGTTTTTCAACAGGTAAGCTTTTGCCAACTCCTCTCCTCTTTTGCCAATCGCATTGTGAACAGCCATTATCAGGTTTTTTACTCTAAAATTCTATCAATTTCGGCAATCATCTCATCCTTATTGGAAAAACCCCTGGCAACCAAGTTTACGGAATCCCCAACCTGAATTAACAAAGTAGGAAAGCTCGAAACTCCCAATTGCCGGGCTCTTACAAAATCCATTTTGACGAGTGCTTTTAAGTCTTCGGAAGCAAATAGTTTATCAAAAGCTTCCAGGTCGATTTCCATATCTTTCAAAACCTCGTGGTAACTCTCCGCCAGATGCATATTTTTATTTTCAAAGTAAAAAACCTTTTGAATGGCTTTGAAAAAATCAAATTCCAACTCAGGTTTCAACTCCCTTACTGCAAGAACTGCTCTTGAAGGTGGCTCCGTATCATACGTGATATTCTGATCATCCAGGATATCATAATTAAATTCCTGTCCGGAAGCCTTGTGGACATCCTGCCAGTGATGGGTCAGAAAATCCTTAAGATCAGCCATCGTTTCCTTATTGTAAGGTCTCAATCCGCCGAGGACTACTTCAAAGTCAACTTCATTTTCAAAGTGCCGT
>QQUB01000266.1 GCA_008501835.1 Bacteroidota bacterium | reverse complement strand
TGACCATAGGCAAATCCATATTGCGGAAGGAAAACAACCTTCTTTGCTGACTGCCAGTCGTTCATCTCTTCCTCTGTCATTTGTGCAAATCCTCCACTGTCAAGCCAGCCCAGGTATCCATCGGGAGTTTGTATCAGATACCATCCTTTTTGTTTGGTCAGTACTTTCAGAGGGGTACCTAAAGTGGCCTGAGTTGACAACTCCGCCGAGTGAGCGGGATGTGACCTGATATTACATACCGATAAATTCACAACTCCATACAATTTCCCCTCCAGGGTTTCGTCCGGATACATTTCCACCCTGTTCTCTACTTTAAATCCAGCATCCTCACATTTAGCGACTAAAGCTTCAACAGCCTCTGGTAAATTGGAAGTTCCTTCAAGCAAATACTTCCCGCCTTTTTTAATGGCTCTCACATCAAACAAGGCCACTCTTTTATCCGGTGCAAAATCCTGATTCACATCTTCGAGTAAGATTTTAATTTTTCCTCCACCAGTACCACAAGCTGTCAAAAAAACCACGACAATCAATAAAGCTACAAAGCGCATTTTGAATTTATTTTTATTTTTAACCTTGAAAAAGCCAAGATAAGTTTATTTGCGGAAACAATAAACTTTGATTTTAAACAGTTCTCACTTCCAACCTACCAAACGAACACTCAATATTTTTTCAGGAAACCACTTTTTTCAAACAACATAATTTTTTTCAAATCATGAAGAAATTCAAAATTCATTTTGGAATGGTAGCCATGTTTTTTGCTATCATGTTATTGAGCGCCTGTAACAATACAGCTTCTGATAATACGGAAGGTGATTCTACTGAAACTACTGAAGTTTCCGAAGGAGAATCTTCTGAAGCCAATGCCGGAGAAGCAACAGAAGCCTCGGAGGGTGAAGCAGATGGAAAACCTGGACTAGAGGTCACTTCCATGTACATTTGCCCAATGCACTGTGACGGCAGTGGATCCTCAGAGCCCGGCAAATGCCCTGCCTGTGAAATGGACTATGTTTTCAACGCTCCATATCACTCAGCGTACATCTGCCCAATGCACTGTAAAGGCAGCGGAGCTGATGCGGCCGGCCAATGCCCTGAATGCGGTATGGATTATGTGAAGAATGAGCATGTGGGACATACCCATGGATAATAGGCCAAGGCTGAAGTAAAATAGCCCTGATTCATAATTACTGAATCAGGGCTATTTTTTTCCTCATCGTCTGGACACGATTCTTTTGATTACAGGATAAACAGGATTTTAAAACTGTATGGAACTTTTCTTAGATTATACTTCTTTATAGTTCAAACCAAAAGACAATCAAATGAATATCAATCAGATTACTCACAGGATTATTGGGTGTGCCATGGAGGTACATAATACACTGGGTAACGGATTTCAGGAGGTAATTTATCAACGAGCTTTGGCAATTGAATTGGAAGCCGCCGGTTTATCTTTTAAAAGAGAAATGGAAATGTCGATTTTTTATAAGGGTGCCCAAATCGGTATCCGGAGAGTTGACTTTTTTATTGAAGATAAAGTGATGTTGGAAATAAAGGCTGTGGAAAAATTAGAAAATTCGCACAAAGCTCAAGCTATCAATTACTGTGAAGCCTACAATATCGCAGACGGATTATTAATAAACTTCGGGGGATTAAGCCTGGAATTTAAAAGAGTTTATAACAAAAAATTTGTCAAGCCCCAAAAGAGTCGAAGGTTCGATGACTTTTCATAAAAAGTCATCGAATTCATCATATTAATCTTATTATCCTTAAAATCGTGTCAAGACAGTTATTCAAGAACGCCGAGGCGTTTGGCGCGCTCTTCCCATCTTTCGCGGGCGAATTTTCTTAGATCTTCCACGGCATCAGATTCATCGGTGATCTCCACACCGATGATCGTTTCCAGAAGATCCTCCATGGTCACCAAACCTACGGTACTTCCGAATTCGTCCACCACGAGGGCCATGTGGGCACTGTTGGAAGACAATTCTTCAAAAAACTGAGGCAGGGGTGCCGAATCCTTTACATAGAGCAGAGGCTTGGCAATATCCTTTAATTTCTTTTTATTGTTACCATCCACCATCTCAAGGAGCAGGTCATCTTTCAGGATCATACCGGAGAACTCATCCATATCCTCATAAACGGGGATACGGGAGAAAGGTAATGGATTGTGATTTTTGAAAAACTCTTCCAGCGTTTCGTTTGCATCAGCGATTGTCATTACCGTTCTGGGGGTCATAATATCCCGAACAGTCAATTTATCCAGACCAAGCAGATTGGTGATTATACGGTACTCGCTATGAGCTAATGAGCCACCTTCTTTTCCTTCATGAGCTAAGGCAGCAAAATCACGTCGACTGAAAACGCTCTTTTCTTTTTCACTTTTAAGGTTCCTGGTAATTAACTGGCTGACCCATACCAATGGAGCCAGAATAAACATGATTACCTTCAGCGTATTTACGGTAAAAGGCGTTAGAGCTCTCCAGTTATTGGCACCTATAGTTTTAGGAATGATCTCAGAAACGATGAGAATTGCCAGGGTCATAAACACAGCGATAAGGCCTTCAACGGACAATTTTAAGCCGAATAAATTAAGATAATTTGACCCGAACAATTTTCCTGCCTGGGCCCCAACCCCTATTGCACCCACAGTGTGTGCAATTGTATTTAGCGTTAAAATAGCTGACAAGGGGCGGTCAATGTCTTTTTTATATTCCTGAAGTGCTTCCCCAACCGCTCCTCCTTTATTGACCTCCTGGCTGATAAAACGAGGAGTGATACTCAGCAATACAGCCTCAAGCACCGAACATAAAAAAGAAAATGCGATCGAAAGAATAAAAAATGCAATCAAATATCCCATCCGCCAAAAATAAGCATTTTGAGGATTTATTGCATTTTCAGGCCTTATGAATATCAGAATAATAGCTTTCCTACTGGTTTTTGTCGACGGATCAGGGAAAATTTGGGGTTGATAATACAAGAAAAGGGATAAAACAGCAAATCCCCGGGATAGTCTAAAGAAGACACTCCGGGGATTTGACAAAATTGACACATTATTTCATTTGACATCCATAATCTACTCTCCCCAAATCCTCCAAATTGCTACTGCAAACTGAAGACTGTGAGCCGAAGACTGTGGATTCTTGTCTGGTACTGCAAACTGGTACTGGTACTCTTCTGCATATTACAGACTAAAGTCCGTGCTACATTATCGCCTACGGCTAACCTGGACATCCAGCCCACCGTGTTCACTATCAAACCCTGTGATGGAATAAGCAAAACTCAGCATAAAGTACCTCCTTAAAGACAAAATTCTCTCTTCCTGAGTATAGTTCAACTGGCTAATTCTGTTGATTCCAACGTTTTTATTGAGGATATCAAAAACAGCCAACTTGATCTCTCCTTTTTGCTTCAAAACATAACGGGACAAGGATGCTGTCCACAAAGGGATCCCTTGCTGTTTACCAAAAGATTCATCTGAATAAACCTGGTAATCAAAGGAAGAATTGAAATTCCATTTATCGGCCAGTTCCAATGCAAAATCAACATAATAGGTTTGTCTGGTAAAAAACTGATTAAACTGTTCGCTGACAGAATATTTCGAATTGTTGAATTCAAAATTGGCTCCAACAGTCATATCAACAACTTCTTTTTTCCGATTATCCAGACTAAGGTCAAATGATGCGGTATTGAACTGCGTATTGTTTTTGATGCCATTGACATATAAAATTCCACGGTTGTAGGACAGGTCAGAAGTTAAACTGATCCTGGTTTTTATGGGCCTGATCGGTGTACTGAACGAGACTGTTCCCTGCAACCTGAAATCATCTTCTACATTCAAAGGACGGGAATAGCGACGGAATAATTCATCCACACTTTGAGCAGTTGTGATTTTATCCTGAGTATATGCGGCCATGGCATTCACATAAAAGTTCGTAAAACTAAACTGGTCGTAGATCATAAAAAAGGCGTTCAGGCGATGCGTGTATTCTGGTCTCAGATCCGGATTACCTTCGTAAATATTCAACGGATTGCTGTTATCGATTACCGGTTGTAATTCCTGGATAGTAGGTTCCCGTACTTCTGTTCTATAATCCAGCGACAGGTTTTTGGTCGTTTTGAAATCGTACCTAAGCGAAAGCGATGGCAACAAGTAGATGAATTCGCCTGTTATCGGATCCCTTTCATTAAGGATTTGCCCGTGCAACAATGCCTGCTGCAGACTTACCCCGGCATTAAAGTTCATCTTCTTCGTATTGTATCGGAAATTCGTCCCTGCCCGGTTATAGATATAATCCACCGTATATTGATTACTCAACAAGTCGTTCCTTACTTCTTCTCCGGAGAAAAGATCGAAAAATTCCTTCAGCTGCTCATTTTGATATTGCTGGCGGGAAGCATTGAGTTCCAGGTACTTCCCTTTACCCAAGGGTTCGGTATAGGAAACTCTAAAGCCAAAACCAGCTTTTTGGGAATCATACACCTGCCGCTGATCAATAGTATCCGAAAAGGATGGAAGCACTCCTCCGTCAAAAAAATCATTGACTGAAAAAATGGATCCCGTTTGATTACTGCCATCCTGCTGGTAAGACAGATTGCCGGAAAAAATTCTTCCCGGTTTTCCAAACTTACGTCGGTAAATGAGGCTGCTGCTGTATTGATAGCCATCCTGCGTGGTGAAATAATCTTTGAAACTTCGGTTGGCTAACCCGCTATTGGAAAAAGTTTGATTGTTCCCGATATTATCCAACCGGGAATTATTTAAAGAACCATTTCCCCGAAAAGTAAGGTTCTGCATGGAATCGATCTCATGCCTGAGCGTAAAGTTCAACCGATGGTTGGACCTGGTAGTAATTCGGTCACTTTCTTCTTCAGTGGAAAAACTCTCGTCTCCCAACAAATTTTGGCGACTTACAGTTCGGTTTAGATCGTTTTGAGCATTATTATAAAAATAACTGGCATTCAACTCGGTCTCATCAGTAAAGTCGGTATTCATATTGACTCCTCCTGCTCTGGTAGTGGTAATCCCGTCCTGACCATTCAGATTTAATGGCAAACCGGCACCGTCACTGTCAAGAGTGATGCGCATTCCGCCGCCCGACATAAAGTTCCCCAAACCTCCCATGAAGTTGATATAATCATTAAAGGAGAATCCCTGGTCATTTACATTATTCGCCATTCCAATGGCGGAAAGCTGGGTCTTTTTTCCAAAACGGTTAATATTGAATTTCCCCTGATAGCGATCATCTGTTCCGTATCCGGCTGTTGCGTTTCCGAAATATCCTTTCTTCTTATCTTCTTTTAGTTCCAGATTGATGGTCTTCTCCTCCATGCCATCGTCGATACCTGAAAATTCAGCCATCTCAGATTGCTTGTCAAAAACCTGGACCTTGTCAACCGCATCTGCTGGAAGGTTCCTTGTGGCAATGGTCGGGTCCCCTCCAAAGAACTCCTTGCCATCTACCATTACCCTGTCTACATCCTCTCCCTGGGCCTTGATGCTTCCATCACGGTTCACTTCGATACCGGGAAGTTTTTTCAACAGTTCTTCAACATCTTCGTTTGGCTTAACATCAAAAGCAGCTGTATTGTATTCCAATGTGTCCCCATTAACAACCATTGGGATATGTTCTGCCTTTATTTCCACTTCATCCAGAACGGCTGAAGCCGGTAACATCACAATACTGCCCATGGAGGTCACAGACTTTTCAGCCTCCAGAGTTATTGGTTTACTATAATTTGCATAACCCAAATAGGTCACTTGTAAAATGTAGTCCCCGGCGGGAACTTTGGTTAATTTAAAATCTCCTGCCTCATCCGTAATATTGAATTTCGCTATTACGGAATCGGCTTGTTGGAGTAATACGACCGTTGCCCCCATCAGAGGATTGAGCTGGTCATCAACAACTTTTCCGTTCAGGGCAGTAGAACTTTGTCCAACTGCAGCAAAGGAAAAGAGGAGTAGTATGAAAGTCGTCAGGTGATTCATATTTCTTTTGTTTCGGGTTACGCGTTACGGGTTTCGGGTTGGTGAGAACGCGTTTAATTAACAGGGCACCAAACTCGTAACTTGAAACCCGCAACTCGTAAAATTTTTTTAATTTCTAATTCTGATTCTCATTCCGCCGCCGCCCATCTCTTCTTCCATTTCTTTCATTTTGGCTTCCTGGATGGCTTCAAATTCTTCCGCAGTAACTTTTTTCCCTTTTTTAGGGGCTACGATCGTCCCTTCCTCCAAAGTTTTGAAGTTAACCTTGTCGGCTACAATGTGGCGCTGGCCATCATCGATGGAAACTTCGAGGATCATTCCAGGTAACTGGCCATACTCACCAGGACCACTTGATACGGGGATCTCAGGTGTAAACCACACTTCAACCTTCCTTTCGTCATCAGAGAAAACAGCCTGCTGGCAATTGAAGTCAAGGACCTTTTTCGTCTCACCGGTCAGTTTCCAAGGGAATTTTTCCAGGTCTCCTGAAATGAGGAACAACTTTCCGAAAAATTCTTCTTTTTGCACCTTTTGTGCTTTAGCCAGGTCTTTATACAGTTTATTTTCACTGGGACGCATGATCACCATTCTGACCTGCACATTGCCGTCACCAGCTTCCACTACATCATCTTCCTGTTCGTCCTCCGGAGCGTTTTGGTACAACGATTCCTTGGGGGTGAAATACAGCAACATTTCAGAAGTTTGCTCACTGGGTAAAGAAGCCGCCATATCTTCATGGCCTTCCGGAAGGTTAATTTCCAGTTTTATAGTTTGGTTGTAAACGATTTCCCCTTCATTGTTTTGGGCAAGTGCCAATCCGGGTAAAATCAACACGAGCAGAAAAAATAACTTTTGCATTTTCAGAATTTTTATGTTTTTAATAATTAATCAATCAAACACTGTTGCAAAAGTAAGCTTACCCACCCCTTGCCTAGGTTAATGAATATTGATTTAAGGTTAATTAACGTTAATGGAAATTGATTCTGCCCGGTGAATACTTTAGCTTTGAGCTGAATTTATAAGTATAGGACAAAACCTGGGATAAATTATCCGGGACGGAAACCTACGGGGTTTAAGACACCGAAAGCAGCAGAACTAAGGAAACATCAGCCTAATACCATAGTAGAAACCACGGAGGTATTTTATATTCAAAGTTTGTCCTGCACTTCATCTGATTTTATGAGTAGAAAAAGAAAAATATCCGCTAACACCTATCTCATGGCAGGGAGCCTGGGACTGCTACTGGTATTCATTTTCCTGTGGCTGAACCGGGTTTACCTCGATGAATACGAATCCCTGCAAAGGGAGACAGATTTCCTTTTTGTCAATACTATCCGGGATTTGGAGGATGAACTCTTTCGAAAAACAGGAGACAAACCCGTAATCCTGAAACTTACCGATACCATTGGCCTTTCATCCATTGAAAGTACGGGCAGAGCCATAACCCTGATCGATTCTATTGTAGTCTCGAAATTCAGGAAGGATACGTTGATGAACTCATTAGAGTCCAACCCGGAATTGCCCGTTTTTGACCATATGTCTGTAAAAATGGTAAAAAGGTTTGATCAGCGAAGTGGGGAATTCCCTGACAGCAACGTCACCATACGCGTTCAAACACTTGAAGGGCACCAGGATAATACAAATGCACTGAATGGCTCCATTTCTTTTTATATGGAACTGGAGACAGACTCCCTGAGTTCTGATTCTGCAAAACTGAACGCCACCATTGATTTGTTAAACGATCGCATCTGGAAATCCATTGGTGATGAAAGACTACTGCCCGGCAATTTCAATATTATCGTTCTTGCTGACTCGCTGGAACACCTTCCTCCATTAAAAAAACTGACTTCGACACATTACCATGATATGTTCTCCGGCGACGCGCTGGCAATGGAAATTCCCAATTTTCGATTGTTCATTTTCAGGAAAATGATTCCGGAGTTTCTTTTTTCCCTTTTGCTTTTAGGAAGCATCATCCTTGCCTTTTTCTTTATTAACAGGAGTTTGCAGAGGCAAAGGAAGTTAACGGAATTAAAAAATGACCTGATCAGCAATATTTCCCATGAACTTAAAACACCCATTACCACAGTTGGTGTAGCTATAGAAGCGCTAAGTAATTTTGATGCTCAAACCGACCCTGAACGGACCAAAGAATACCTGGATATTTCCAAACACGAACTAAACCGGCTCTCCATCCTGGTCGATAAGGTATTAAAAATGTCCTTGTTTGAACAAAAAGAACCTACATTGAGACCGGAGCCTATCAACCTGGATGAATTAGTAGGAGGCATTCTCTCTTCTATGAAGCTTCAATTTGAAAAGCATAAGGCGAAGGTTAATGTCCAATCAACACAAAATGGGATCAGGATCACCGGCGACAGAATTCACCTGACCAATGTGATTTACAACCTGATCGAAAATGCATTAAAATACAACAATAGCGAACCCCGGGTAGACATAACTATAGAAGATCTC
>QQUB01000567.1 GCA_008501835.1 Bacteroidota bacterium | reverse complement strand
CCTATAGTTGGTGCCCGTCCGATGAAGCGCGTTCTTCAAAAAGACGTTATCAACGAATTGTCAAAAGTGATGTTGAGCGGTGAATTTGTTTCCGGCGATACCATTTACATAGATACCGATAAAAACGGACTGGTTTTCGGCAAAGAACCTTGTAAAGGTGCTGAAAAACCGAAAGCAGATCCTGCTCCTAAAAAGAAGGCTCCAGCAAAAAAAGAAAAGGACCTGGAAGCATTGAAAAAAGCGACCAAGGATGTTGAGGACGCTGTGAAGGATATTGAGGAGTAGGGTTGCTAGTTACAGGTTACTGGTTTGATGACATGAGTAACGGGGTACAGTTTTATAAAATCTGTACCCCGTTGCTGTTTTGACGAATAATATTTTTGAACTAAAAGGTATTTCTAACCAGGCCAAAGCAGGAACCCACATTTAAGGTTATTGATTTTGATACTGTCGGTCAATTCCTCATTGTACAACCAGCCTTTGTATTCATAATTCACGGGTAAAGTGCTCTCATAATCCAGGCAGCTGTGGTTTTGGACAGAATCCTGAACAGTATAAAATTCCCAGGAAAAATAATCTTTTTTAAAGGTATTAACCGGCGGCCCGATCTGATACCAAAGGCTTCTGTATTCTTCTGTTTCTGTTGATATGATTACCTCAAAAAATACTTTATCAAACCTCTCTGTTAAATAATTTATCAAGAGGTCTGATGAAATAAAATTTAGCGGTTCACTATCTGTAATATTAACCTGAATAGTAATCAAATACTCAAGCTCTTCAAATTCATATCCTCCAATATAATGAAACCCGCTTTGCCCCCAATGAAGGGTAATATCATATGCTCCGAGATTGTCACAAACGGATATTTCAGATTCGATTAAACCACCTAGATCATCAGAATCCATAGAAAGTGTATTGTAATAATCTGTAATGGGCATATCCTCACAATCCATGATTACTTCTTTGCAGGATGATATAAAAATGATAAAGATTAAAATTGTAATTCGCATAAAAAATAATCTTTTGGTTTTCAAATTCAACTGTATAAATAACCTCTGCTTGTACAAAAACCTTGGACCAAGAGGAAACGCTCCCCTTGATCCTGGCAAAAACCATATTCTTTTATTCAACCTTCATAACTAATTATCAATAATGTTATCCCAAAAATTCAACAAGGTGTGTTGGTCATCAATATCATGATAGCTTCCTTCCGAAAAGACAGCATTTCTCTCTTTAGAAATTTTGTTTGTCCGTTATTCTTTATTATTCAAATTGTAGGAAATAACTTCTTTAAAATTTCGAAAAATCGAAACCTAGCTTATTCAGAACATTCGTGCAAAACAAAGTCGTTATCACATCCGAAGCAGGAAGTGAATTCATCAATACAGAATAGTATTTACTAAAAGTGTGTGGAAAGCAACTCAAGCGAGTTCATTTTTTGATGTGCCTGTTTTCGATGGTTAATGGAATCAACATCAAAAGAATGAGGGGATACTTCAGCTTTCCGTTTGGAATTTTGGGTAATAAGGTACCTTAAACATGATTAAGAATCCAAATTAAAAAAATAACAATATTTATGCAATTATTTTTTTAAATTCTAAAACTTTAACATTTTAAAAAAATGAGTATCAATCAGAAAGGAGCCAGGATTTCAATTTATCAAAGTTGCCTATCAATTTCTTCTCCCGTACCATTCATCTCCTCCTTTTTTTTCGCTGGCCCGAGACAAAGCCGCTGCCACTAAGCCTTCGGGAACGGGAACGATTCTCTCAGTATTCCTCATCGATTTCAATACCCGCTGCCTTTAATTCAACCCTTTGGATTTCTCTTGCTTTGGAAAGCGCAGTGGCTACAAGTCCCGCCGGCACTGTTACAATCCCTACCCCAATAACGAGGACGAAAAAAGTAAACATCTTACCTCCCATGGTTATGGGATAAACATCACCGTAACCTACGGTGGTCAGGGTAACAACCGCCCACCATAAACTATGAAATATCGATGCAAACTGATCAGGCTGAGCTTCATTTTCAAAGAAATAAATACCTGCAGCGGTTAGAAACATCAGTATACTCGTAACTATGAAAAACAACACTATCTCCTCCCTGACGATCCTGGCAGCTATGTGGAACCTATTGAGAGCTCTGTTATACCGGATGAGTTTCAAGGCTCTGAAAACACGGAATACTCTGAACATTCTCAGATAACTCAATCCAACTGATCCCGGAAGATAAAATGGAAGTATGGCTATTAGGTCAATTAACCCGTAAAAACTAAAAATGTATTTAAAGGGTTTTTCAGCCACATAGATTCTCAGAATGTATTCCACTGAAAAGACAATTACACAAAAGGTCTCAACCCCTCTTAACAGATCAAAAGTGGATTTCGAAATTCCGGGCAACGTCTCTAATGAAAATGTGACGAGAGACAAGAGGATCAGAAACTGGATAGAATAATCAAAAATCTTTCCTATCCTCGTCGTATTGTCCTCTACGATGGTTCTTAAGTAGGTCCGCATAGTAAATTCAGGTGTTTATCAAACCTCCCCATCTGAAAATGGTTTTTCGATCAAACCTATTTCAGTTACAAAATTACACGATAAAAAATGAGTCTATTATTTCTTTTGATCACATTTCAACAGAGAAAAGGCGAAGTATTTCAACATTTTTTGCACCTCATCATAATTCCCATCCTTAACTGCAACATCCGTCAATCTGGGTAAATGCAAGGCAAAGTAAATGTGATTGTTGGCCATTTCAAACATATTGCTGGCCAGGGCATGTGGATAAGGAAATTCAGGATTGACTTCGATAATCACATCCGCAACTTTTTCCGACAACCGCTTATAGTTAAGGAAAAATCCATCACGGTTCTCTTTATCCACCAGTTTGGTATGGTATGCTTTGGTTCCTTCAGAAATGATTAACCGGTGCAAAACACTCTCATTAACGTAATCAATGGATGGGTTGTCCTTAGATGCGTAAACAACCGTTTCGATAGTCTTTTCCAATTTTCTTACAGGATCTTCAATATTCATGGTATTGATATCTATCAGGTAACTCACCCACTCCCAATACCAGGAAACCAGATAGATCAGTAACAGGTGTTTATTTTCAAAATACCTGTAAACAGAAGCTTCGGTCGACCCCATCTGAAGAGATAACTTCTTGAAATTGAAGTCCTCAAAACCGATTTCGTCAATGAGCAAAATACTGTGCCTGATGATATTTTGCCCAAGAGAAGTTTGCTGGGGATCTCTTAAATACAGCTTGTCATTAAGACTTATTTTTATTCCTACAGACATTATAGCTGATCTTTTTTTTACAAAAGTAAATATTTTTTTGAACAAGTTTAGCTTTATGTTGTTAAAGCAACGTATTAATAAATAATAGTAATACTATCATTATTAAAAGTTTTTTCTTACGTTTGCACCGCAAAAAATCCTGAGCTTAAAAATCAGGGGAAAAAACTAGTCATTAATTCATTTACAACTGTAGCTAATTTCGTTGTGCTGTCACGGCACGACCTGAGAATGTTATGTGAAATTAAAAAATTCAAAATGTTATGAGTCCAACTAAAAACGATGGAATCTTAAAAAATTTGAAGTACGATATTCCGGCTTCGATTGTAGTATTTTTGGTAGCCGTACCGCTATGTTTGGGTATCGCTCTCGCATCAGGAGCACCACTTTTCTCTGGAATTATTGCCGGAATCGTAGGTGGAATTGTTGTTGGTGCCTTAAGTGGTTCGCAGCTTGGAGTCAGTGGTCCGGCAGCTGGTCTGGCCGTTATCGTATTGTCTGCAATCCAGGAATTGGGAGCATTTGAGATCTTCCTGATGGCTGTTGTTATCGGGGGAGTCATTCAACTTATCCTGGGTTATGCCAAAGCAGGTATCATCGGATATTATTTCCCTTCTTCCGTAATTAAGGGGATGCTTTCCGGTATCGGTATTATCATTATTCTAAAACAAATCCCTCATGCTTTTGGGTATGACAAAGATTATGAAGGAAGCCTGGCGTTTGCCCAACCCGACGGGCATAACACTTTTTCCGAATTGTTCTACATGTTTGAGGCCATTAGCCCGGGAGCTGTGATCATCACGTCTCTTTCCATGCTGATTCTTGTTCTGTGGGAAAGACCTTTTATGAAAAAGATCAAACTGTTCCAGATCGTGCAGGGCCCTCTTGTTGTGGTTTCTTTAGGAATTATTTTGAATCTCATTTTTCAGAATATTCCTTCACTAAATCTGAAAGCGGAACAAGTGGTAGCCATTCCTGTAGCTGATAGTCTTTCAGGATTTTTTGGACAATTCACATTCCCGGCTTTTGAAAGCATTACCAATCCAGCGGTTTGGATTACAGGAATAACGATTGCCGTTGTTGCCAGTCTTGAAACATTACTGTGTCTGGAAGCTACTGATAAACTCGACCCGTACAAGCGGGTTTCACCGGCCAATCGCGAATTGAAGGCCCAGGGTGTAGGTAATTTACTTTCCGGCCTGATCGGAGGTTTGCCAATTACTCAGGTGATCGTAAGAAGTTCAACCAATATCCAATCCGGTGGTCGCACCAAAATGTCAGCCATCCTCCACGGAGTTATCCTGCTTGGATGTGCCATGGCCATTCCAAGGGTATTGAACCTGATTCCATTGGCTAGTTTGGCCGCAATCCTCTTTTTAGTTGGATATAAACTGGCTAAACCGGCATTGTTTAAAGAAATGTATGCTTTAGGCAAAAAACACTTTGCTCCATTTATGGTGACTATTCTCGGTATCGTCTTCACCGATTTGCTTATCGGTATCGGTATCGGTTTGGTAGTCGCTATCATGAACGTCTTGTATAACAATTACAAAAAACCTTTCCTTTTCGAAACTGACAAACACCTGAAAGATGGCATCATCAGACTTGAATTGGCAGAAGATGTGACCTTCATCAATAAGGCAAGCATTCTGCGTACCTTAAGTCAGATCAAAGATGGATCTAAGGTCATCATTGATGCATCCAAATCTATTTATATAGATAATGATGTGGTCGAGATCATCAAGGAATTCGAGACCAATGCCGAATACAGGGACATTGATCTTCAGATCATTGAACTTGAATCCAATGGTGTTCCAAACCAGGTTAAAAAGATCAAACATGCTTTGGCCAATAACGTCCTGGAGCATCAGAAGGAACCTATTTTGAACTAATCACCTTTTCTAACCAAAAATTAATCAATCATGGAAAATACAACTTTTGACAACCAGGCAATGACACAAACTGCAGAATCCCAGGCAAAAATCACTCCATCAATGGCTGTTGATATGCTAAAAGAAGGTAATGCACGATTCATGAATGGTAACATGCTGAAACGTGATTTGCACAGCCAGATCGGCCAAACCGCCACAGGACAATTTCCTTTTGCCTCTGTTGTCAGCTGCATTGACTCCAGGATTCCCACTGAAGTCATTTTTGACCAGGGTATCGGTGACATTTTCAATGCAAGAATTGCAGGAAATTTTGTCAATGACGACATTTTGGGAAGTTTGGAGTTTGCCTGCAAACTGGCCAAATCCAAGGTTATTGTGGTAATGGGCCACACATCCTGTGGTGCGGTGAAGGGTGCTTGCGACCATGCCGAATTGGGCAAACTCACCCAGATGCTGGATAAAATAATGCCAGCGGTAAATGCCATTGAAACACCGGAAGGTGAGGACCGCAGCTCAAAGAATCTGGATTTTGTAAATAGCGTTGCTGAAAAGAATGTTGAATTGACAATTGACAACATAAAAGCTGATAGTGAAGTGCTGAATGCCATGTATGAAAATGGGGAGATCGACATTGTGGGAGCTATGTACGACGTCAAAACAGGTAGGGTAAAATTTCTCTAACATACTTACAGTTCACTGAATGATCCGCATGTCCCTCTCAATGGAGAGGGACGCGGATACTTTTTACTTGTTTCATTAGAAATTCTCAGATAGGATATATTGCTTATCAAACTACTAAAAACCTAACATCATGAATGCGTTTTCAGAAATGGATCGTGTCAGAAGAACTTTAGACAATAACAAAACCAATAGGATCCAAAAATCTCCTTTACTGCAAAGAATAAAGGGAATGATCTTCAAAAGATCTGAAGGCAGGGCCAGGATAAAAAACGACCGCTTTTCCAGACCTTCAAGGCCTCTGGAAAATAATCCTCTTGCAAGAGCACTTCCTCAAAGAAAGAGATAATGCTTATCTGCAAAGAGTAGATTTGGTGCCGGAAACTTCCCTGGTAATTAATCATTTTTGGGTTGCTTCCGGTACCCATTTACCACGATATCTTTCCACTCATGGAAAATGATATTGATAAAACTTCGATCCTCAACATTTTTAGTCAACCCAAAAACCGGCTTTTCCTTTTCCTCTTCAAAAGTGCCAAATAACCTGTCAAAAATGATCAGGACATTTCCGTAATTCTTATCCAGATATTGAGTGTTAGTAGCATGATGCACCCGGTGATGTGATGGAGTATTCATGAACCATTCCAAAAATCCGAGTTTAGGTACTATTGTGGTGTGTTGCAGGAAAGCAAAGAAAAAGCTGAACACCTCAACAGCGAGGATGTCCGCCGGATGGAATCCCAAAAGTGGCAAAGGAATCCAAAACAGCGTATGATAAACAGCATTCATGAAGGGTGTTCTGGCAGCTGTCGAAAAATTCATCTTCATGGAGGAATGGTGGTTCACATGAGTGGCCCAGAAAAACCTCACCTCATGACTTATCCGATGAAACCAGTAATAAACAAACTCATTCAGCAGGAACAAAATGACGATGGTCAGTACCGTTGTTTCAATCTTGAAGGGGCTTAATTTGTAAAGGACAAACCACAAGGAAAGGCTGAGGCCCTTTGTAACAAGCCTGGTCACCACACCCAACAATCCAAACCCGATACTGGTCCACGTATCCTTCTTGTCATACAACCCTTTGTCTGTTCGGTAGCTGTACCAGGCCTCTCCAATGATACTCAAAACAATTACGGCAATAAAATATGGGAAAAGCTTTTCAGTCATAAGCTCCTTAATTTAACCACTGGATCTCAAACCAAAGTCTTCCAGTTTCTTTTTCAAGTACACATTGCCAGCGACTTCGATGGTTATTGCCATGAGCATGGAACAATGTTGATTCTTGCCGGGGCAAAAGTTCCTGAAGATCTTCCAGGAAACCGGAACTCCACATTTCCGGAGTCTCTTCCTGAGAGAAAGGAGAAAGTTCGTTTGATTCAATGTATTGTTGCAAATTCACCGCTTCGGTATCAATCACATAAATCCCCACTCTAATCCGCTCTTCCTCCAGATAGTGACAATCTGCATCAAGTAGCTTGGGGATATCTATCCCCGAAGCCATTTCATAGGTATCAATGACCAACTGACTGCAATCCTTAGAGTTCCGAAAAGTCATCATAGAAAAGGATACCACCAATAATGATCCAACAATCAAACCGACCAAAACAAAGGGAAATTTTTTAAACATATTGCTCTTTTTCAGACTTTCCTATTACAACAAAAATCAGGTGTTTTTATTTTTCCCGGCTAGGAATTTAAACCCTGGGGCGAAAGATAAGGTAAATTTTATATCCTGCCCAGACGTCCGAGGTTTTAGAAACCTCGGACGTCTTATTATTCTTACTGCATAAAAAAATCCCGAATTCCACCTCTCGGTAAAATTCGGGATCGCTCTATGGTATCAAACCAGCAACTGGTAACTAGAAACCAGCTACCTGAACTTCTAATTCTTTCTCTTGCGGGTCGTTGTGGTTTTGGTTCTTTTCACTCCGGCTTTATTACCTTTTTTACCGGCTTTTGTAGTTGTCTGGGTTCTTTTCACCCCAGAGGTATTTCCCTTTTTGCCGGCTTTGGTCGTGGTAGTAGTTCTCTTGACCCCGGTTTTGTTCTTTCCTTTAACGGCAGTCTTGGTGGTTGTTTTTTTACCGGCTTTAACATTACCGCTTGGCTTTTTAGCTGCTGCCCTGGTCGTGGTTGTCCTGGTGGTTGCTTTTTTGTTTCCTTGCGGAGTCTTCTTAACAGTGGTAGTGGTAGTTTTCTTACCGACCACCGTTCCGCTTTTCGTCTTTTTAACTCCGACAGTCGTTGTACGTTTTTTAACAGTCACAGAAGATTTCCGATGGGGACGGTAAACCCGGTGTGCATTAACTACTCTATGAGTGTGAACAACACGGTAGTGTCTGTTGTACACAACACATCTGTTGTAATGCCATCTCCATGGGTGTGGTCTCCAGGGGCGCCACCAACGTGGATATACTCTCCAGTAGTAAGGTGATACCCATACTGTATATCCGGGGGCATACATGAATCTAACTGAGGGCCATAACCAAACATTAACGACAATCCGGCGTACCGTAATATCTCCGGAAGGACCGCCTTTTCCATCCCTTTGGGCTTCATCTTCAAATGGTTCATCATAAACATCCTTTCCATACATATCTTCATCC